>NZ_QUDZ01000004.1:1080-305981 GCF_003477765.1 Eubacterium sp. AF34-35BH | reverse complement strand
TCAGAAAACTTTACAGTTGGAATGACGAAAGCGGCAAATTAATCAACAACTAAGCGAAGGCAATTATTTCAAGCGAACGCTTAAAATAAAACAGAAGCAATCCCAGAATGATGCTTGCATCAGGAAGAGGTTGCTTCTGTTTTATTTTGGCGACGTTCATTTGAAAAATGCAACGTCGCTTATAGAAAATATAATTTTTCACAGAAAAATATATTTTCTATAAGAAAGCGTTCGCGTTGAAAGAATGATGCTTGCATCAGGAAGAGGTTGATTTCTCCCTATCAGTTAAGTATAATTAAACATGGCAAAAAAGCTATTGAGGTTTTCTTTATGGAATTAAAACAATTAAAAGGTATTGGCGAAAAAACTGAAAAAACATTGAATAGAGCAGGCATTGAAAAAGTAGAGGATTTACTTGATTATTATCCAAGATATTACGATACCTATGAGGAGCCTGTTTTAGTTAGAAATCTTGAAGAAAATAGAACTCAGGCTGTACTTGGAACAGTTGTTAGGGAGATTTCTTTAAGGCGAGTTAGAAATCTTCAAATTGTAGAGGCTTATATAAGGGATTTAGAAGGTAACGGAATTAAGGCAACATGGTTTAATGCTCCATATATTAAAAGTACTATACATAATGGTGATATTTTAATATTTAGAGGATTTATACATGAGAGCAGAGGCAGTTACGTTATTGATCAGCCGAAAACATTTACGAAAGCTCAGTATCAAAAGAAAATGGGCAAAATGCAACCGGTGTATCCTTTAGTTTCAGGGCTTACAAACAATATAGTTATTAAGGCGGTTAAACAGGCATTTTCTCTTGTTGAGAAAAAGGAATATATTCCAAAATCTATTAGAGAAAAATTTGATTTAATTAATTGTCAGGAAGCAATTAAGAAGATACATTTTCCAGTTAATAATGAGGATTTTCACATTGCAAGAAAAAGACTTGTTTTTGAAGAATTTTTCAGATTTATTGTTACATTAAGAGAACTAAAAGAAAATAACAGTTTTGTTTCAAATCATCATGTTTTGAAGGAACCAAAAGAAATTAAACAGGTCATTAATAATTTGGATTTTACATTAACTGATGCCCAGATGAAAACCTGGAATGAAATAAAAAATGATATGGCTTCTGAGAAGGTTATGAACAGATTAGTTCAGGGTGATGTTGGTTCAGGTAAAACAATCGTTGCTATTTTAGGGTTATTAACTGCTGCGTTAAATGGTGAGCAGGGTGTTTTAATGGCACCAACTGAAGTTCTTGCAAGACAGCATTATGAAGATATTTGTGAATTAATTAAGAAGAACAATCTTAACCTGAAAGTTGCAATTTTGGTTGGCTCAATGAAGGTAAAAGAAAAGCGTGAGGCTTATGAGGCTATTGAAACAGGTTATGCCAACATAATTATCGGTACACATGCCCTTATTCAGGAAAAGGTAAAATACAGAAATCTTGCATTGGTGGTAACAGATGAGCAACATAGATTTGGTGTAAAACAAAGAGAAACAATAGCAGAAAAAGGAGATTACCCTCATACAATGGTAATGAGTGCAACTCCAATTCCAAGAACCTTGGCAATTATTATGTATGGTGATTTGGACATATCAATAATCGACCAATTGCCAAGTGGAAGAAAGCCTATTGCAAACTGCGTTGTAGGTACTGATTATAGACCAAGAGCCTATGATTTTATTGAGAAGCAAATCGCCGCGGGTAGACAGGCGTATGTTATTTGTCCTACTGTTGAGTACAGCGAGGCTGTGGAAGGGGAAAACGTTATTGAATATGCCAAAAAGTTACAGGCTGTCATGCCGCCCTCTGTAAAGGTAGACTTTTTACATGGTCGAATGAAACCGGCAGAGAAGAATGAAAAAATGAATCTATTTGCCGAAAATAAAATTCAAATTCTGGTTTCAACAACGGTAGTTGAGGTTGGTGTTAATGTTCCAAACGCTACAGTAATGATGGTAGAAAATGCTGAGAGATTTGGTTTGGCACAGCTTCATCAGTTAAGAGGTCGTGTTGGTAGAGGAAAACATCAGTCTTATTGTATTTTTATTAATGGTTCAGGCAAGAAAGACGCCAGCAACAGACTTGATATATTAAATAGGTCAAATGATGGTTTTTATATAGCAAGTGAAGATTTAAAACTTAGAGGTCCCGGTGATTTCTTTGGTGTAAGACAAAGTGGTGATTTTGAATTTAAAATCGGAGACATTATGAATGATGCCAAAGTTTTAAAAGAGGCGGCACAGGCTGCTGATTTAATAGAAAATAATCAGGTGGAAGTAACAGACGAAGAAAAAGAAATTTTAAAATATCAGGATACTGGTATTATTAATATATAGAAAGGAGCGTATGTTTTACATACGATTTAATATGAATATTGTAGTTTTATGTGGTGGAAATAGTACAGAAAGAGAAGTATCAATTAACTCAGGTTATAATGTTTGCGGAGCTTTAAGAGAAAAAGGCCATAACGCAATTTTATTAGATGTATTTTTTGGAAACAAGGATCTTTCAATATTTGAAAAATCAGAGAAAGAATATGATGTAATGGCAGAAAGAGACCATATTAGAAGTTTATCTTCAAAAGTAAAGGAAGAAGAGAAAATCAGAAAATCTTTCTTTGGAGAAAATGTATTGGAAGTTTGCGCTAAGGCTGATATTGTATTTCTTGCTTTACATGGAAAAAACGGAGAAGATGGAAAATGTCAGGCAACATTAGATTTACACGGAATTAAGTATACAGGTTCAGGTGCACTTGCATCTGCAATTGGTATGGATAAGGCTGTTACAAAACAGATTTTTATTGCAAAAGGAGTCCCAACAGCTAAAAGTGTATGGATTAAAAAAGGTGAAGACACATCTTTAGAAGCACATGGTATGAAAGCACCTGTTGTTGTAAAAGCATGTAACGGTGGTTCAAGCGTAGGTGTTGTTTTGGTCAAAGAAGCTTCTGAATATGATAGCGCCGTAGAAGAGTGCTTTAAATATGATAATCAGATTTTGGTAGAAGACTTTATTGAAGGAAGAGAATTTTCAATTGGTGTAGTTGATGGCATGGCATATCCTATTGTTGAAATTATTCCAAATGAAGGTTGGTATGACTATGAAAATAAATATAAAGAAGGTGCTACAACTCATGTATGTCCTGCAAAGCTTGATGAAGAATTAACAAAGAAAATGCAGAAAGTTGCAGAAGGCGCCTGTGCTGCCATTGGTTGTGAAGCCTATTCAAGAGCAGATGTAATGATGGATAAGGATGGCAATATGTTCTGTTTGGAAGTAAATACATTACCGGGTATGACTGCAACAAGTCTTATTCCTGATGAAGCAAGAGCAATTGGAATTGATTATCCAACTTTATGCGATAACTTAATTAATATTTCACTTAAGAAATATCAGTAAATTAAGGCAGTTATTTAAGAAACATTAGTAAACAAAAATATATTATTAAAAAATATAACTAAACAAAGATATTTTCATTACTTAATACAAATAGCATGCATATAAGATAAATTGCATAAGAAATAATTTTACAGAAAGAAATAGGAATTAAACATGAAAATGAAAAATATGACATTGGAAAATATCGCTAAAGCCTGTAATGGTGAATACATTGGCGATGAAAGTTTAAAGAGCAATATAATTACAGGTGTGGAAAAAGACAGCAGATTAATTGAGGATGGCTTTCTTTATGTGCCTTTTGCAGGGGTAAGAGTAGACGGTCATGATTTTATAAATCAGTGTTTTGAAAAAGGGGCAATTTGCAGTTTAAGCGAAAAGAAACTTGATAATGTTAACGGACCATATATTTTGGTTGAATCAACAGCACAGGCTTTAAAGGATATTGCTGAGTTTTACAGAGAACAGCTTGACTGTAAAGTTATTGGTATAACAGGCAGTGTGGGTAAAACAAGTACAAAGGAAATTATCGCTTCTGTATTGTCTGAAAAGTTCAGTGTTTTAAAAACAGAAGGAAATTATAATAATGAAATTGGAGAACCCCTTACAGTTCTTAAAATTCGTGATAACCACGAAATTGCTGTAATCGAAATGGGTATTAGTGATTTTGAGGAAATGCACAGACTTGCAAAAGTATCTAAACCTGATGTTTGTGTAATTACAAATATTGGCACATGTCATCTTGAAAATTTAGGTGACAGAGATGGTGTGTTTAAGGCTAAAACAGAAATGTTTGATTACGCACAGGAAAATCCTTTTGTTGTTTTAAATGGTGATGATGACAAACTTGTCAATGTTAAGGAAGTAAAAGGAAGCAAACCTGTTTTCTTTGGTGTTGAAACAAAACAAAATGTATCTATAGATGAATATGAGCAAATAGGAGTAATGGGTACAAAGGCTGTTATTAATTATTTTGGCCATAAGTTTGAAACAGTAATTCCAATACCGGGCTACCATATGCTTTACAATGCCATGGCGGCAACATGTATAGGCGTTCATTTTGGTATGAGTTTTGATGAAATTGACAAAGGTATTAGAAAGTTAAAAGCCATAGGTGGCAGAAACAATATGTTCGAAGCAAATGGAGTTACAGTAATTGATGATTGCTACAATGCTAATCCAATGTCAATGAAAGCAAGTCTTGAAGTTTTATCTCACGCAACAGGTAGAAAAGTTGCTATTCTTGGTAACATGTTTGAACTTGGAGCTAAAGAGCTTGAACTTCATAGAGAGGTTGGAGAAACTGCAGGTCAGTTAAAAATTGATCTGGTAATTACTATAGGTGAACTTGCAAAAGAAATACATAAGGGGGCGTTTGCTGGTGCAGGTCAATGTCTTCATTTTGAGACAAAGGAAGAATTTCTTGAACAGATGGATGACATTATCAAAACAGGCGATACAGTTTTAATTAAGGCTTCAAACAGCATGAAGTTTAAAGAAATTGTAAATAAATTTCAGAAGTAAAAAGTGAGAGACTGAGAATTGTATAGTTTAGAAAAATCTTTAACATACAATTAGCAGTCTCTCTTTTTAATAATAGAAAAGTCTATTATTTAATTGAATTTTAACAGCGTTAAAATCCGATTATTTTCCGCTCATCTGTTTTTCCTGAGCTTCAATCATCTTTTTAACCATCTGGCCACCAACAGAACCAGCCTGAGCTGATGTTAAGTTACCATTGTAACCATCTGTAAGCTGTACACCAACTTCTGATGCACACTCCATTTTAAATCTGTTCATTGCACTCTTTGCTTCTGGAACATTAACGTTATTTGTGTTACTCATAATACACCTCCACATTTTTGTTTAATAGTAACTAACTTTCAATTGAATATTTGTTACACTACTATTATGTGGAAATATAAAAAATATAAACTGGTAAGTTGTTGTTTTTTTGACAAATTTTGAAAAAACAATTTAAGCTTAAAAAATAAATTATTTAGGCTTAACTTTGATGAAATCAATAATGGAATTAACATAAACTTTAATGGTATCATCATTAATTGAATCAGCTTTTATAAACTGATATTTATCTTTATATTCTTCTTTAAATAAATATTTAAAATCAGTAGAATCTTTTACCGGAAGAAATTCTCCTGTGTGCTTTTCATAACATGTGGAAGCAGTAGCCTGCTTGCGGTATTTTGTGTCAACATAGTGGGCAACACTTTTATGGACGGCAACATCTTCGGTAGTAAGATAATAGTAATCTTTATAATTTGAATAAAAATATTTGTAAGTACCATTTAAAACATTAACAGTAAGTTCACCAACGTTTTCTTTTATTATTAATGATATGCCACTAATATTATAAGAAATATTAGTTGGAAGCGGATTATCTAAAACAAAATTAACACACAAATCTTTTTGTGGATTCTCGTTAGAATCAGTGTAATCATAAAAAGCATATTTCTTAATATTATATTTATAATTAAACAAGTCATTGAAAGCCAAAAGTGAGAGTAGATATCCCATGTTAAATACATCTTCTTTATTATGAAGCAGAAGTGGGAAAAGTAAACGCTCATCTTTAGATTCTACATATTGCTTAAAAACTTCAATTAAATCACCGCCTGAAAATGGATCTGTTCTTTCGATATTTAAGAGTTTTTCAAAAGTTTTCTGTTTTTGATTTTCTATTTTTAAAATATGATTAATTGAATTAACTGACTTATAAATATCTATCTGCTTATATTTCTCAAAATTAAAATCCAGCATATATTTTTCGCCACGTTCTTTTACAAAAGGAATATCAAAAGAATTACCGTTAAAATGAATTATCGTGTCGAAATCTTTTATGAACTTGTTAAATGCCATTAAAACGTTAGCTTCATCATTGAAATTTTCTGCTAACCACTGTGTATACATTAACTGCTCACCTGCATAATACATACAGCCGATTAAATATATGTTACAGTATTTTCTAGAAAAACCGGTTGTTTCAATGTCAAAAAAAATAACTTTGTCCTTAGACGAAAGTGTTTCTATAGGGTATTCAATTTTTACATCTGCTTTATTTCTTATAACTATCATAAGTGTATTTTATCATAGGATTAAAAAAAGAAAAAGTGCAGACGAAAATTAAAAGTAGTCTTTAGAAAATGTTTAAAGAAAATATTTCAGGATAAGAGCGATTTTAACATAAAAATATGATAAATTTAATGTATTTATTGAAGAAAATCATCAAAAGTATTATTATAAAAGAAGGCTATAAAAAATAGAGAGAGGTAAAAAAATGTCTATTCTAACATTTAAAGGAGGAGTTCATCCATACGATGGAAAAGAACTTTCAAAAGATGTGGCTGTTAGAAAAGTAAATCCGGGAAAAGAGGTTGTAATTCCTGTATCTCAGCATATAGGAGCACCGGCAGTACCTGTTATTGAAATCGGTGACAGAGTGCTTAAGGGACAGCTAATTGCCAAGGCAAATGGATTTGTTTCAGCCAATATTCATTCATCAATTTCAGGAACTGTTAAAAAGATAGAACCAAGACTTGTACCAAATGGTTCAAAAGTTTTATCTATTATCATTGAAAATGATGAACAATATGAAGAAATGGAGTATGAAGTTCCAAGTGAGCCTTTCACTAAGGAATATATAAGAGAATCTGTAAAAGAGTGTGGTGTTGTTGGTTTAGGTGGAGCATGTTTTCCAACACATGTTAAGCTTGCACCGAAAGATGAAAATGCCATTGATTATATTATTGTTAACGGAGCGGAATGTGAGCCATATATTACATCTGATTACAGAAGATTAGTTGAGAATCCTAAGGAAGTTATAGAAGGATTAAAGATTATTCTTCAATTATTTGACAATGCAAAAGGTGTTATTGCAATTGAAAATAATAAGATGGATGTAATAGAGAATTTAACAAAGCTTACAGCCAATGAAGACAGAATTCAGGTGGCAACACTTAAAACAAAATATCCACAGGGTTCTGAAAGACATATTATTCATGCAGTAACAAAAAGAAAAATTAATTCATCAATGCTACCTGCTGATGCAGGCTGCATAGTTGACAATGTTGATACTGTATACAATGTTTACAGAGCTGTTAAATTACATAAACCTTTAACAGAGAGAATTGTTACTGTCTCAGGTGACGGAGTTAAAAATCCCTGTAATTTGGAAGTTCCTTTTGGAACAATGCATCAGTTAATAGTTGACGAAGCAGGTGGAATTGATGAAAATACAGAAAAAATTCTATCCGGTGGTCCTATGATGGGGCAGGCTATGTTCAATTTGGATGTGCCTGTTATAAAAGGTTCATCAGCCTTACTTGCGTTTAAACATGATCAGGTTGCACATGGCACAATGACTAATTGTTTAAATTGTGGCAAGTGCGTTCAGGTTTGTCCTGAAGGGTTAGTTTGTGCCAAATTAGCACAGGCTGCTGTAGCTGATGACATGGAAGGATTTATTAAAATGCATGGTATGGAATGTATTGAATGTGGTACATGTAATTTTAATTGTCCTGCTAACAGAAATATTACACAATCAGTTAGAACTATGAAAAGAAAAGTTCAGGCTTCACGTAGGAAAGGGTAAGAGTGAAAGAAATGTATAATGTATCATCAAGCCCTCATGTAAAAGCAAAAGTTACAACTATGTCAATTATGCGAGATGTAATAATTGCGTTACTACCGGCTACAATTTTTGGAATATATAACTCAGCCAACCTTTTTGGCATAAAATACGGTATTCATTCAGCATTATTAATAATTTTAACAGTTATTACATGTGTTGCTTCTGAATACATATATAACAAAATTACAAATAATCCTGTTTCAATTTTCGATTTAAGCGCAGTTGTAACAGGTATGATTTTAGCACTTAATTTACCCTGCACATTTCCATATTGGAAAGCTGCATTAGGTGGTGTGTTTGCCATTATAATTGTAAAGCAGTTATTTGGCGGACTTGGACAGAACTTTATGAACCCTGCACTTGGAGCAAGATGCTTTTTAATGTTAAGTTTTGCAGGTAACATGACAGCTTTCTACCCTACAGATGTTAGTGGAATAGATGCTACATCAAGTGCAACACCGTTGACAGCATTAAAGAATGTAGGCGAAAGTTCTTCATCTTTATTTGACATGTTTATTGGTAACCATGCAGGTACAATAGGTGAAACAAGTATAATTGCACTTTTAATTGGCGCTTTATACTTAGTAGTTAAGAAGGTAATAGATTTAAGAATTCCACTTACATATATAGTTGTATTTGCAATTTGTATTATGTTATTTAATGGTAAGACAGATATTGATTTCCTTGCAATGCATCTTTGTGGTGGTGGTTTAATTTTCGGAGCTTTCTTTATGGCAACAGATTACACAACTTCACCAATTACAAAAACAGGTCGTTATATTTTTGGAGCCTGCTTAGGTATTTTAACAGCTATATTCAGAACTTTTGGAAACACAGCAGAAGGTGTAAGTTATGCAATTATCTTCTGTAACCTTTTAGTGCCTTTAATTGAAAAATGCACAATTCCAAGAGCTTTCGGTATTGTTAAGCAGAAGGGAGGCAGATAATATGAAGAATATTGTTAAGAACACATTAATATTATTTGCCATTACTTTAGTGGCAGGCTTAGGACTTGGCTTTGTTTATAATGTTACATCAAAGGCTAGAAATGACCAGGAAGAAAAAACTAAAATGACTGCTTACGAGTCAGTAATGCCTGGAATGGAAAGCTTTGAAAATGTGAAAGTTGACAGCGCCTGTGTTAAATACATTAAAGAACAGGTTAAGAAAAACGAAACAGACAATAACATCACTACTATCAAAGCGTTTAACTGTGATATTAATGAAGTGGTAGAGGCGAAAGATAATAGTGGAGAAGCATTAGGCTATATTGTAACTGTAACTGATAATGAAGCCTACGATGGAAGTCTTCAGATGACAGTTGGTATAAAAAATGACGGTACGGTTCTTGGTATTTCATTTTTATCTTTATCTGAAACACCTGGACTTGGTATGAAGGCAAATGAAGATAGTTTTAAGAATCAGTTTAAAAATAAAAAAGCAGATTATTTTGTTTACTCAAAAAGTGGAGCTTCAGCAGATAATGAAATTAATGCTATAAGTAGTGCTACAATTACAAGTAATGCAGTAACTCATGGTGTTAATGCTGCTATCTACTGTGTGAAATATATTACAGGAGGTGGCAAGTAATGGGAAAGATAGTTGAGAGATTATATAACGGTATTATTAAAGAAAATCCAACATTTGTGTTGGTGCTTGGAATGTGTCCGACGCTTGCGGTTACTTCTTCATTAATTAACGGTGCAGGTATGGGACTTAGTACAATGGCTGTTTTAATATTATCTAACTGTGTAATTTCACTTTTAAGAAATATTATTCCAAACAGTGTGAGAGTGCCTGCGTACATTGTTATCGTTGCAAGTTTTGTTACAATTTTACAGTTCTTATTAGAGGCTTATTTACCATCCTTAAATAGTGCGTTGGGTATTTATATACCTCTTATTGTTGTAAACTGTATTATTTTAGGTAGAGCAGAAAGTTATGCGTCAAAGAATCCTGTTATACCATCGATTTTTGATGGTGTGGGTATGGGACTTGGATTTACAATTGCCCTTTCAATTTTAGGTGGCTTCAGAGAAATCTTAGGTGCAGGAACAATTCTTGGAATTAATATTCCTAACTGGGATGGAATTGGAATTTTCGTTATGGCTCCAGGTGCCTTCTTTGTATTGGCATTTTTAATTGCCATTCAGAATCAGATTAGAATTAGTCATGGTAAAAAGCCAAGAAAATTGCATTGTGAAGAAGGCTGTGCAAGTTGTCAGGGCTGTATTAATTTTGATTCCTGTGATAAAGAAGAAAAGGAGGACAAATAAATGGTTAATTGTATGTTAATAGCTGTTGCTGCAGCATTAGTAAATAATGTTGTATTAAGCCAGTTTTTAGGTTTATGTCCTTTTATTGGAGTATCTAAGAAAACAGATACTGCTGCAGGCATGGGAGCTGCCGTTATTTTCGTTATTATGATTGCGTCAGCAGTTACTTACGGATTATATTATGCACTTTTAGTGCCTTTTAAATTAGAATACTTACAGACTATAGTATTTATTTTGGTTATTGCAGCTTTAGTTCAGTTAGTTGAAATGATATTAAAGAAATTTATTAAACCTTTATATCAGGCATTAGGTGTATACTTGCCACTTATAACAACAAACTGTGCTGTACTTGGTGTTGCAATTTCTAATATTGACAGCGGATATAATTTTGCTGAAAGTATGGCAAATTCTTTTGGTATTTCTGTTGGTTTTCTAATTGCCATTGTTATTTTAGCCGGCATTAGAGAAAAATCAGAAAATAATAATATACCAAAAGCATTTCAGGGAACACCTATGGTTTTATTGGCAGCCGGTTTAATGGCAATAGCATTTACCGGTTTTACCGGCATTATTTAAGGAGGTAGAACATGGGAATTTTAGCATTAAGTGCCACTATAAAAGGAATACTTTTGGCTGTTCTTATTGTTGGTGGTGTAGGACTTATAATTGGTATAGTTTTAGGAATTGCAGGAAAATTCTTTGCAATTGAAGTTAATGAAACAGAAGCTGCAATAAGAGAAGAGCTTCCGGGAAATAACTGTGGTGGTTGTGGATTTCCGGGCTGTGACGGTTTAGCTGCTGCAATTGCAAAAGGCGAATGTGATCCGGGAGCCTGTCCTGTTGGTGGAGCAGAAGTTGCAAAGAAAATCGCCAAAATCATTGGTGTGGAAGCAAACGTAGTAAAAAAAGTTGCTTACGTTGCCTGTTCCGGTGACTGTGATAAGGCAAAAGATAAATATAATTATTATGGAAATATGTCATGTGAAGATGCTGCAAACATACCTGGTGGCGGTGCAAAGGCATGTAGTTATGGATGTTTAGGTTTAGGTTCATGTGTGAAAGCGTGTGAGTTTGATGCAATACATGTTGTAAACGGTAAGGCTGTTGTTGACAGAGATAAGTGTAAAGCATGTGGTAAATGCGTTCAGGCGTGCCCAAAACATTTAGTCTCAATTATTCCATATGATTCAAAATATGTTGTTAAATGTAGTTCAAAAGATAAAGGTAGAGATGTAATGCAGGCTTGTACAGCAGGCTGTATTGGATGTGGACTTTGTGCAAAGAACTGTCCAAACGAAGCTATTGATTTTGAATTTAATTTAGCAGTTATTAATCAGGACAAATGTAAAAACTGTGGTATTTGTGCAGAAAAATGTCCTAAGAAAGTTATTGAAAATATTTAAATGAATAATTAATAAAAATCACCTTATACTATAACTTAGTGTGAGGTATTTTTATGGAAAAAAATAATAACAGAAAAAATCCTTTCTTGGATACTATAGATAGTGATAGCTCTAAGAATGATGGTAATAATGGAGTGAATATTTATCCAAAAGGAAATACAAATGGTAATAATAGCATTGAATATAACGATGTAAATTTTATATCAGATAATTTACAAATGAATGTGGAAAAAATAGATAAACTGCTTTATGTGGAACAAAGTTTTGATTTACTAAAAAGAGAACTTACAGTAGGTAATAGAAAAGCTGTAATGTATTATATTAACGGCTTTTGTGACAGTGACATGATTCAGAAAATAGAGGAATTTTTTTGTAAGCTTAGAGCCGATGAAATACCGGATACGCCTGAAAGATTTGTCAGAGATAAAATTCCTTATGTACAAATAGATTTATATAAGGATCAATATAATGTTGTTACTTTTATTTTGTCAGGTGTTGTATGTCTCTTAGTTGAAGGTTTCGATAAGGCAATGCTTATTGATATTAGAAAATATCCTGACAGAAGTATAGAAGAACCTGAAAAATACAAGGTTTTGCGAGGCTCTAGAGATGGTTTCGTGGAAAATATAATAAGGAATACTGCTTTAATCAGAAGGAGAATACGTGATCCTAAATATATGTGCGAGGTTGTACAGGTTGGTAGAAGTTCGAGAACCGATATAGCAGTGTGTTATATGTTAGATAAAGCTGACAAAAAACTTTTAAATTATATAAAGAAACAACTTCGTGAAATTAAAACAGATGCCCTTCCCATGAATCAGGAAAGTTTGTCAGAATGTTTGCATAAAGGACATTGGTTTAATCCTTTTCCAAAGTTTAGATATACGGAAAGACCGGACACAGTTGCTGCGGAAATATTAGAGGGACAAATTTGTATATTGGTTGATAATTCACCTGCTGCAATGTTACTTCCCACAACTATATTTGACGTAATAGAAGAAGCAGATGATTATTATTTTCCACCAATTACAGGAACTTATTTAAGACTGGCAAGAACAATTGTGACGTTGGTATCCCTAATATTAACGCCGTTATTTTTGCTTTACGCAAACAATCCTGAGTTTGTGCCAGACTGGCTGTTTTTTACAAAAATAACTGAGCCACAATATGTCCCTATTTTCCTGCAATTGCTAATTTTAGAGCTGGCGGTAGACGGTTTAAAGCTGGCTGCCATAAATACGCCAAGTACATTGAACACCCCGTTGTCATTAATTGCAGCAATAATTATTGGGGAGTTTGCAGTTAATACAGGGTGGTTTAATGAACAGACAATGCTTTACATGGCGGTAGTAGCCATTGCTAATTTCACTCATGAAAATTATGAGCTTGCATACTCTATTAAATTTTTGAGATTAATAATGCTTGTTTTGACACAGCTATTTAATTTAACAGGTTTAATTATAGGATTGGTGATTACGGTTTTAACAATAGTTTCTAACAGAACCATTGCAAGGACAAGTTATATATATCCATTATATCCTTTTGATTTGAAAAAATTTCTTCTTAGATTTTTTAGAATTTCAATAAAAATGAAAAAGTGAGACAAAAATTAACGCATGTGCTAACAAAAAGGAGAAATAAAATACAACACATGCGCCGTCTATATTAAAAGTTAAATATCTATATGATTAGGGATTGTGTGAGAGGGAAATCCACAATCCCCTTTAGTTAAATAATATATTTTAAAGGGGAGTTTTAATTATTTAACTGTTCTATAATCATATAGTAGTCTGAAATTATGTATTTAGTGTGTACAAAATATGTTTTTTGAATGTTTTATGTTTGGGGCATACTGAACTGATGAAATTTGGATTATTAATTGCATCAGGGAAAAATTGTGGTTCAAAACAAACAGCGGCCCGCTGGTTGTATACATGCCCGTTTTTTCCTGAAATATTCTCTACATAATTGGCTGTATACATTTGGACACCCGGATAATCTGTTTCTATGGAAAGTTTAATTCCTGACTTATTACCGGTAGCTTCAACAATTTTGTGAAGTTTTCCATTATAAGGTAAATCTTCGTATTTAACTGCCTTATTAGGTTCTACGGTTACAAAGTTATGGTCATAACCTTTACCGTAAATTAATTGCTGAAAATCATTCTCTATTTCTAACCCAATTTTTTTAGGGCTCGTAAAGTCCATAGGCGTGTTTTTTACCGATTCAACAGTTCCTAAAGGAATCGATTCCCTGTTAGCAGGAGTATAGTAGTCTGCAAAAATCTGTACGCTATGGTCTAATACCGAACCTGAACCTTCACCGTTAAGATTAAAGTAGGAGTGATTAGTAATATTAATTATTGTATCTTCCTTTGGTATACCTTCAAAAATTATTTCAAATGAATTATTGTTTATAATTTTGTAAGTTACAAATACTTTTATCTCACCGGGGAATCCCTGATCCATATTAGGACTGTTCAGTGAAAATGTAATGTGGTTATCATCATAAGTTTCAACATTCCATATTCGTTTAAAATAAGGATTGTTACCACTATGCAAATTGTTTTTACCATCGTTTTGGTCAAGACTGTATGCAACATTGTTTAAAGTAAATTTACCGTTTTTTATTCTGTTGGCGTTTCTGCCTACATTGCAACCGAAACATGGATCGTTTTTAGTTTCATAATCTTTTGCATTTGTAAAACCAAGAACGATGTCAGTTCTTTTTGCACCATCCTTAATAATCAGGTTTACAAGAGTAGTGCCATAATCTGTAACTGATAAATCGAGAGCAGGGGTTTGTAAAGTATATAATTTACATTCCTTACCGTTACTTAATGTGCCAAAATCTTCAATAATCATAAATGAAATCTCCTGTTATTTTTAATTATTATCTGTTAATTGTGGATATTTTGATAAAAAAATATCAGCATAAGATATTAACAGCTTATTGTTTTATAGTTGCTGAATGAATTTCATAAAGCCCTTCATTCCATCAGGGGTACATTTGTATACTCCGGCATCTTCTAATACTTTAACGAAAGTTTTTCCGATTTCCTGTTGAAGAATTTCATTAATGTTATCCTTAGTAATTGATTTATACTTAGGAATAAAATTGTATGCCCAGTCAGCATGTTTTTTGATTTCTTCATTTGAACGGATATCTTTGTTATTTAAAATATAATCAGATAGAATGTCCATTTCTTTGTTAAGTCTTGCCGGCAAAACAGCAAGTCCCATAAGTTCAATTAAACCGATGTTTTCCTTCTTTATATGGTGCAGGTTTTCGTGAGGGTGGAATACACCTAATGGATGCTCTTTAGTTGTAATGTTGTTTCTAAGAGCAATGTCAACCTGATATTTTTCATCTTTAATTCTTGCTATAAGAGTTACCGTATTATGAGGAGTACCATCAGTTTCAGAGAAAATGAAATATTCTTCATCACTGTAGTTTCTCCAAACTTCCAAAATATGATTGCCAAGGTTAATTAAAGAATCCAAATTTTCAGATTCAAGTCTTATTACTGAAATAGGCCATTTTAAAATTCCACATTTTACATCATGGAAATCGCCAACAGAAAATTCTTTAATTATAGGTGCGTTTGCCATGGCAAAAGTATAGTTGCCCCCTTGAAAATGGTCGTGTGTTAAAATAGAACCGCCTACAATTGGTAGGTCTGCATTTGAACCTAAAAAATAATGAGGGAACATTTTTACAAAATCAAATAATTTTACAAAAGTGCTTTTTTCAATTTTCATTGGTGTATGTTCACCGTTAAAAACTATGCAGTGCTCATTGTAATAAACGTAAGGGGAATATTGAAAGCCCCACTTAGAATTATTAAGAGTTAAAGGAATAACTCTGTGATTCTGTCTTGCAGGATGATTAACTCTGCCGGCATAACCCTCATTTTCAATACACAATGCACATTTAGGATATGAAGATGCCTTTACGTTTTTAGCTGCGGCAATAGCTTTCGGATCTTTTTCAGGTTTAGATAAATTGATTGTAATATCTAAATTTCCATATTCGCATTGGTATTTCCAATTTTTATTCTTTTCGATTCTTGATTTCCTTATATAATTTGTTTTTGTTGAAAAATTGTAGTAGAAGTTAGTTGCTTCTTCTGGTGATTTTTCATACTTTTCAAAAAAAGTAGAAATAACCTGCCCTGGTCTTGGAGTGATACAGTTCATAATTTTGGTGTCGAACAAGTCTCTGTAAGTAACGGAATCTTCTATTATATTTAGTTTTACTGCTGCATCAAGTAAGTTTCTTAATATTTCATCTAAAGTTAAATTATATTCTACATCAGGATCGCTGAAATCTTCTTTACCAAAAACTTCTAACAACATATTTGTAGAATAAATTCTTTCACATTCAGGAATTAATTTATTATCAATTCCATATTGTACAAGTCTTTTTATATTTTCATCTATAACTACATTAATCATAATACTTTAATTCCTCCATATTTTCTAATCTTTAAAACATGACATGTGTTTTCACCTAATAATTTTTCCATTTGCTCCTTGTAAGTTGAAACATATTCATTTTTTACAAATGCCTGTATTGTTCCGGCAAAACCACCACCATGTACACGACAAACACCATTGTCTTTTAATACAAGTTCGCTAACTGCCAAGGCAACTGAAACAGGCTGATTTTTATAATCTTTTCCTGAATAAATATTCTGTAAATATTTATAAGATGAATTACCTGATTCTTTAACTAAAGTAAGGAATTGCCTGAAGTTGTTATTTTTTAATGCATCAACTTCTTTCTGAACTCTGGCATTTTCACCGAAGAAGTGGATTGCTCTTAATAACCCACGATTACTAACAGCAGAATAGAGTTCAGAAATTTTATCATAAAAATCATCTGCAGGTATTTCATTTAAAAATTCTTTGTTAAAATACTGGGCAACCTCTTTCATTTCAGCAGGAATGGCAGCATAATCATCTGTTAAATCTGCATGTGAGGCTTTGGTGTCTGTGATGCAAAGACTATAGCCTTCTTTTTCAACATCAAAGTCGACTTTTTCGACTATTGGTGAGTCAGGATTTTTAAAATCAATATGTACAAAACCACCTACGGAACAAGCCATTTGGTCCATTAAGCCGCAAGGTTTTCCAAAGAAAACATTTTCTGCATATTGTCCGATTTGAGCAATTTCAGTGGAAGATACTTCCATATTGTTATATATACCTGAAATAATGGTTCCGATAATTGCTTCAAAAGCTGCTGAAGATGAAAGACCGGCACCGTTTATTACATCGCTTGTAATATAAGCTTTAAAAGGTCCTATTTTATAGCCTTCTTTTTTCATTCCTGCAAGAACTCCTTTAATTAAAGAAGAAGTAGTGCCAAAATCTTTTTCGTTTACATTCAAGTCTTCTACAGAAACTGAAATTGGGTCATAACCTTCAGATATAAGTTCAATAGTGTTTTCGGTAGCTTTTCCAACAATGGCTATTGCATCTAAATTAATTGAAGCTGCAAGAACCATACCATGCTGATGGTCTGTATGATTGCCACCAACTTCAGTTCTGCCGGGAGCACTGTAAATTTCAACATCTTCATCGTCGAAAAAATTTTCGTATTTACTTAATGCATTAATATAACGATTTTTCTGATAATCAATCATTTCAGAATCGTCATAGTATATATCTGCTAAAGTAGAGTTGAATTTGTTATTTAATATTTGTTTCTTTAATTCGTTTATTTTCATAAAATACCTCCAAAATATGTAGTGAAACCGTAACAAATAATTAGTTGAAAACTTTTAAATTTCTTCTGTTAAGGTAAATATAAAATTATTTTACTAAAAAATCAACAAAGTTTACTAAAATAAAAAATCTTTGTGAAAAAGTAATAAATATAATAAAAGAAAATTAGCATAAATGTATGTATAAAATCGTCATTTCTTTATGGTAAACTTTTAGTAAAATTTAGTAAAATAATTATTGAAAAAAGTAAATGGGTTTTGTAATATATAAGTATTGAAAATAAGGTGCTTATTATGGCTTTTTTGATTAGTTATTGATTAATGTTTTTGATAAACATTAAAAATGATAGCTGGTCCTATAAATGATATAGTATTAAGATACATAATTTTGGAGGTAAAAAATGGCTACGATTAAAGATATTGCCCAAATGGCAAATGTGAGCATGGCAACAGTTTCAAGAATTTTAAATAATGACAGCAGTCTTAGTACATCTTTAGAAACAAAAATGCGGGTAATGGAGGCTGCAAAAAAACTAAATTATAAAAAAACAGGTAGAAGTAAGAAGAGTAATTTTACATTAGGAATTGTCCAGTGGTTTTCTGCAGAACAGGAGATGCAGGATTCATATTATCTTTCGGTGAGAAATGGAATTGAAGATTTTTGTCTTAAAAACTCAATACAAATTATAAGAGTATTTAAAAGTGACGAGAACTATATTGAAAATTTAAATGACGTAGATGGAATAATCTGCATTGGAAAATTTAGTAAAAAAGATATAAAGTCTATTACTAAAATCACGTCAAACACAGTATTTTTGGATATGGAAATGCCTGACTACAATGTGACAACTTTTTCCATGGACTTCAAAGATGCAATTTACAAGGGAATGGATTATCTTTTATCTTTAGGTCATGAAAAAATAGGCTTCCTTGCAGGAGTAGAAGTGTTAGATGAAAATGAGATTGTAGAAGATGAGAGATTAAATGCTTATGTGTCATTTTGCAGGGAAAATGAAATGGACTGTGATACTTTCTTAAGACAGGGTAACTACAGTATCGAATCAGGTTATGAAATGATGAAGAATTTGATAGATTCAGATGAAATACCCACAGCTGTTGTTTGTGCAAGTGACTACATTGCTTTTGGCGCAATGAAGGCAATTAATGAAAAAGGACTAAAGATGCCGGAGGATATATCTATTGTTGGATTTGATGATGCCAGTATTTGTAACTACACAACACCTTCACTTACAACGTTACATGCACCGGCTTATGATATGGGACAATATGGTGTTAATTTCTTATATGGAGCCTCAAATTTGAGTATTTCAACTGCGGTTAAGGTAAAAATGCCTTGTACACTGGTTGAAAGAGAATCCTGTTTTAAATTATAATTTGAATTGTAATAGATAAAAAAATGTGTTATTATATCTTCGAGGTAAACGTTTGTTCTATTGATGAACGAAGTGAAAAAGGGAGACAGATAATGATTTCATACATAAAAGGTGTTGTTGATTCGGTTGAATCGGACAGAGTTGTTATTGAAAATAATCAGATAGGATATAATATTCTAATGCCGGTAACGACACTTGAAAAATTAGGTATAGGAGAAGAAGTCAAGATTTACACATACTTTAATGTACGTGAAGATGCAATGCAGTTGTTTGGCTTTTTTTCTAAAGAAGAATTAGAGTTATTTAAAAAAATAATAAGTGTAAGTGGTGTTGGCCCAAAGGGCGGTCTTGCCATTGTTTCTGCATTGCCTGGAGAACAACTTCAAATGGCAATAATTTCAGGTGATGCCAAGGCAATTTCAAAAGCCCAGGGAATAGGTGCCAAAACTGCTCAGCGAATTATTATAGAATTAAAAGATAAGATAGATTTGGAAGATATGATTCATACACCAGGAAATGATGATATTTCAAATAGTGTCCAGTCAGACGCAGTTGACGCATTAGTAGCACTTGGTTATTCTAAGGGCGATGCTTTCAGCGCAGTTAAGAAGATAGAAATTACTGAAAACATGGATGTTGAGGAAGTATTGAAAAAGGCATTGAAGAATATAATATAACTTTTGGAATATGAAGGAAAGATAAATGGCGAAAAGAATTATTCAAACAGAAGCAGCATCCGAGGATGTTGTAATAGAAAAAGGTCTTAGACCATCTTCTCTTGATCAATATGTTGGTCAGGAGAAAGCAAAAAATAATTTGAAAATTTTTATAGAAGCAGCAAAATCGCGAAATGAACCGTTAGATCATGTATTGTTTTATGGACCACCGGGACTAGGAAAAACAACCTTGTCAACTATAATTGCAAATGAAATGGGCGTTAATATTAAGATTACTTCAGGACCGGCAATTGAAAAGCCGGGAGAGATGGCTGCCATACTTAATAATTTATCGGAAAATGATATTTTGTTTATAGATGAAATTCACAGATTAAACAGACAGGTAGAAGAGGTTTTGTATCCGGCCATGGAAGACTATTCAATTGACATTATGATTGGTAAAGGTCAGGGGGCCAGATCTATTAGACTTGATTTGCCTAAGTTTACTTTGGTTGGGGCAACAACAAGAGCAGGACTATTAACAGCCCCTCTTAGAGACAGATTTGGTGTTATTAATAAGCTGGAGTTTTATACAATAGATGAATTAAAGCAGATTATTATAAGGTCTGCTGGCTTACTTAATGTTGAAATTGATGAACAGGGAGCTGTTGAAATGGCTAGACGTTCAAGAGGAACACCACGTCTTGCAAACCGCTTGTTAAAAAGGGTAAGGGATTTTGCTCAGGTTAAATACGACGGTAAGATTACATATGAAGTGGCAAATGATGCTTTGAACCTTTTAGAAGTTGACAAGCTAGGTCTTGATAAAGGTGATAGAAGCATACTGGAAACCATAATTTACAAGTTCGCAGGCGGACCTGTGGGACTTGATACTTTAGCGGCTGCTTTAGGCGAGGATGCAGGCACTTTAGAAGATGTTTATGAACCATATTTAATTCAAAACGGATTTATTCAAAGGACACCGAGAGGCAGAGTGGTAACAGACTTTGCTTATACACATATAGGTGTTGAAAAAAACGTTTAAAAATGGTAATATAAAAGAGATGAAATTTTTTAGGAGGGTGTATAAAATGAGAAAGAATTTTTTCAAAAAGATTTCTGCCGTTGCATTATCTTTAACAATGGTAGTAGGAATGGTCGGTACAGTACCAGCCGCAGTTAAAACAGGTACAGATATCTCTAACGGAGTTAAGTGGCAGGCTTTTTCAATTCACACTAGAGAAGATGGTGGAAAATGGGAAGATGAATTAAAGAAAGATGGTCAGGTTTATAACAACAAGAAGGACGCTTTCAAGAGCTATGGCGAAAATGCTAAGCTTGCTGCAGCTTCAACAAACGGAGATGCATTACTTAACATTACAAGTACAGGTTATAGTGCTCAGTGGACACCAATGGGAACTGTAGTACAGAGCAACCCTTGGGGTGTTACATTAAAGAAAATCCTTAACATTGATAGAGGACGTACTTACACAATTTCATTTAAGATTAAGTCAACATTAAAGAATGAAATTAAACAGACAAAGAAACGTAAAGATGGAACAGGATACAATGTAGGAACAGGTAAGATGAACTACATTAAGCATGTTCATTTAAAAGCTTACAGAAATAACACAAAGGACGGAGATCCATCAGAAAAGCTTTATGCTGTTAAGGCTACATATAAGGGAGCAAATGTTCTTTCAAACACAAAGGATTTCAAGAACATGATTAAATTAGACAGCAGAAATGATGACTATGTTACAGTTACAGCTAAGGTTACAGTACCTGGTGATACAATTAAGTATAAGCAGAAAACAATGGGCTTTATGTTTGCTATGGGTGCTTTCTTAAAAGAATTCCCAGATGAAAACGACATGAGCGGTCAGGTTGAAATTAAAGACTTTAAGGTAGTCGCAGGAAATCCAGTTGCAACATCAAAGGCTCCAAAACTTAAGACAAAGAAAGCTAAGAAAGCTTACATTAAGGCTACAGCTTCAAAGGTAAAAGGCGCTAAGTCATACGAATTCCAGTATTCAGCAAAGAAGAACTTTAGCTCAAAGACAAAAGTTGCTTCAAAGAAGAACACTGTTAAATTAACAGGTAAGAAGATTAAATCAAAGAAGAAGATTTATGTTAGAACAAGAGTTAAAACAAGGGCTGGATACACAGTATGGTCAAAGGCAAAGAGCATTAAGGTTAAATAATTAAAGTGATAAATTACATACTTCTTTTAATTTAAAAGATTTTGTGATATTATAATCAATGATTTTAGTACAAGGAGATAATTATGTCATCAAAGAACTATGTGGATGTTATTATTGATGGGAAGATTTACAATATAGGTGGATTTGAAAGTGAAGCGTATCTACAGAAGGTTGCTACATATATCAATAATATGATACAGGACTTTAAACAGAATGAAAGCTATCGTATGCAGAATATGGATATGCAGAGAATACTTCTTGAAATTAATATAGCAAATGATTATTTTAAAGCAAAAAAACAGGCAGACATGCTTGAAGGTGATTTAGAACTAAAGGAAAAAGAAGTATACGATTTAAAACATGAGTTGATAGTTTCAGATTCAAAAGCTGAGACAGCAACTAAAGAATTAGATGAAGCTCTTGAAAAAATTAAGAATCTCGAAAAAGAGATTGTTAAACTTCAGACAGAACTTGAAAAGTAAATTAAACGATCAGGCTTCGGCCTGGTCGTTTCTTACTAATAAAACAGTTATAGGAGAAATTTATGTTAGTTGAGTTACTTGCACCGGGTGGAAATTATGAAAGCGTTATAGCAGCCATAAATGCCGGAGCTGACGCAGTATATACCGGTGGAGAATTATTTGGAGCAAGAGCTAATGCAAATAATTTATCGGAGGATGAATTAATAAGTGCAATACAGTATGCACATTTATTTAATAGAAAGATTTATTTAACAGTTAATACTTTAGTAAAAGATAATGAAATAAAAGAAAAACTATATAATTATTTACTTCCGCTGTATACTAATGGGTTGGATGCCGTTATTGTACAGGACATAGGAGTATTATTGTTTATAAAAGAAAAATTTCCAGGGATGCATATTCATGCAAGTACCCAGATGACAATTTTCGGTGATTTGACAGTTGAATATCTGAAAAAACTTGGCGTGTCACGTATTGTCACACCAAGAGAACTTTCTTTAAATGAAATATCAGATATACATCAAAAGACAAATCTCGAAATCGAAAGTTTTGTTCATGGAGCTTTATGTTATTGTTATTCAGGCCAGTGTTTCCTAAGTAGTTTTATAGGTGGTCGTAGCGGAAACAGAGGCCAATGTGCCCAGCCTTGCAGAATGGAGTATGATGTTATATTAAACGGAAAAGTATTAAATAAAAAGAATGAAAAATATGTACTTAGTCCAAAAGATATTTGTACATTAAAAATTCTGCCGGAAGTAATAGAAAGTGGTGTGTATTCACTGAAAGTAGAAGGCAGAATGAAGAAACCTGAGTATGTTGCGGGAGTGGTAAGTATTTACAGAAAATATGTTGATTTATATTTGAAGACTCAGGAAAATTCCCAAATACGATATAAAGTAGAACAATCAGATTTACAGAAATTATGGGGTTTATTTAACAGGAATGGTTTTAATGAAAGTTATTTTAAACAACATAATGGAAGGAACATGATTTCTTTAAAGAAGCCATCCTTTAGATTAGAAAATACAGAATATATTAGTTATATTAGAGAAAAATATTTAAAAGAAAGAAAAAAATATCTATTAGATGCAACTGTAGTAATAAAGGAAAACTATCCTATAGAAATTAGTACAACGATTAATCATAAGAAGGTTGTAGCACAAGGACAGGTACCGTTTATTGCTGAAAATAAGCCGATAACTAAAGAAACAGTTATTAAACAATTAAGTAAACTCGGAAACACAGATTTTAAATTCAGGAGTTTATCAATAAATATAGATGGAAATTTATTCGTACCTGTTGGAGCATTGAATAATTTAAGACGTGATTTCATTGAAAAAACATACAATGAAATTATAGTTAAATATAATAGAACCATAGAGGAAACGGAAGGAAAGAATATATTATTTGAACAAAAAGACTCGTTAGAAATTAATAATTATAATGATAATGATGGAAAATATGATTTTGTAGCAATGGTTTCTAACAAGAAACAATTAAATGTCGTTTTATCATTTAAAGAAATTTCAAAAGTATATTTGGAAGAGTTTTTGTTTTCTAATGACATAAGTGATATAATTGAGCAATGCAAACGCGTAAAAAAAGAAGTATATTTGGCAATGCCGTATGTTTTTAGAAAACAGGACGTTAAAAAGTTTAATGCTAAATTTGGTGAAGCATTAAAGAATTTTGACGGATTTTTAATAAGAAATATAGAGGAATATTTCTATTTGAAAGAAAAAAAGATGGAAACTCTTTATGTTTTTGATTATAATGTTTATGCGTATAACAGTATTTCGAAAAAATATTATTGTGATAATCACATAACAACTACAAGCCCGTTAGAACTTAATTATGCAGAATTAAGAGAGCGCGGTTGTGAGGGTGAGAATTTTGTTGCTTATGGTTATATACCTACAATGATTTCTGCCAACTGTTGCTTAAAAACAGTAGACAATTGTAGAAAGAACAATGATATATATGGAATTAAAGACAGATTAAATAATATATTTAATATAAAGTGTGTATGCGATTACTGTTATAATTTAATGTATAATTGCAAACCTTTATCTTTGTTAGGATATAGGGATAATATTAACAAATTAAGTCCTCAGACAATCAGATTGAATTTTACAATTGAATCTCAGGATGAAGTGAAAAATATAGCTAAAGATTATATTGATTCATTTTTATATAATAAGAATATCATTGATAAAACAGATTCCACTAGGGGACATTTTAAAAGAGGAGTTCTGTAGAGTAATATGGAGATTGAAAAATGAGTACATTTTTAATTATTGTGACAAAATACCTTTTTATTTTACTTATGTTTTTTTACGTATGGGAATGCTTTAGTGCACTTAGATGTAAGAATCCATACAAGGCGTCAGGTATTTTTCAAAGACAAAATGGAATAATATTTCTAACGTATTTTTTGGGGATTGCGACAATTTACATGAACCAACAGGATACTACGGAAATAGGAGTAATAATATTAGGAGGTGCACAACTTTGTTATTTGATAGTTGTGCTGGGAATTTTTCCAATCATTTATCCTAATATTAATAAAGCAATTTTAAGTAATATGTGCATGTTATTGACAATCGGTTTTATTATGTTAGCAAGATTAAAGTTTGCCAATAGCATAAGACAGTTTGTAATCGTAGCTGTGGTAACGATGCTGTCACTAATTGTGCCTTATTTAATGAGCAAATATGAATTATGGAAATCATTTACATGGATTTATTGTTTTGTGGGGATAGCCTTACTGGCATTGGTTTTAGCTGTAGGTAAAACAGATAATGGAGCTAAGCTTGCAATACCAATTGGAAAATTCTTTACTTTCCAACCATCAGAATTTGTGAAAATAATTTTTGTTTTCTTTATTGCAGGCTTGTTAAGTAAATCAACAAGTTTTAAAAACGTGGTTTTATCAGCCATAATGGCTGGTACCCATGTGTTATTGCTAGTAGCCTCAAGAGATTTAGGTAGTGCATTAATATTCTTTATGATTTATGTTTTTATGATTTATGTTGGCACAAGAAAAGTAGGCTATATTTTCATCTGCTTTGCAGGACTTTCCATTGCCTCAGTTTTCGCATACAAGGTTTTTGCTCATGTTAGAGTTAGAGTGAGCGTTTGGCTTAATCCTTGGGCTGATCCCGGGGATACAGGGTTTCAGGTAACCCAGTCTTTGTTTGCGCTGGGTAATGGTGGCTTAACTGGTACAGGATTATATCAGGGCAGACCAAAAGATGTACCGGTTGTAGATCAGGATTTTATTTTCTCAGCTATTGGTGAAGAACTTGGTGCAATATTTGCAATACTTTTACTTTTGTTATGTTTAACATGTTTTGTTGCCTTTTTAAATACAGCTATGCAGCAAATAAGTTTGTTTAACAAGTTGGTATGTATTGGTTTAGGAATGCAGTATGCAGTACAGATTATCGTTACAGTTGGCGGGGCAATTAACATGATTCCATCAACAGGTGTTACATTCCCATTATTAAGTTATGGTGGAAGTTCGATTCTAAGTACGCTGATTGTATTTGCAATTATTCAAGGGTTGGCAATTGTGGGAACGGCGCAAAAGTCCACAAGAAGAAGAGTAACAGAAAAAGGAGCAAGACATGTCAAGGAAAGAAGAACGCAGGAAATCCAAGGCCTCGATAGAACGCAGGAAATCAAAATACGCTAAAATAGAAAGAAAAAAACTTAATAGACAGGCAATGGTTACAACTGTAGTAATTTCGCTTATTTTTGTATTTATGATAGGTTTTTATGCTAATTTTGTTGTTAATCAAAGTCCAAAGATTATTAATAATACATACAACAGACGAATTGATGGAAGTGCATCTAAAGTAGTGCGAGGCACTATTTACAGTAAAAGTAAAAAAAGACTTGCTTATACTGATACGAAAGGGACAGAGACAGATTTGTCTGACGATGAAAGAAAATATCCATACGGTAAGATTTTTTCTCATGCAATAGGAATAACCACACATGGAAAGTATGGTTTGGAAAAAATGTGCAATTATGATTTATTGTCATCTCAGACTTCAGCAGTGCAGAAGATTATTGATGATTTCTCTGACACAGAAGAGCGGGGATGTGATGTGTATACAACTTTAAGTGTTAGCACACAAAAAGCTGCATATAACAGTCTTTCAGGGTATAAAGGAGCAGTTTTTGTAATGGATCCTAATACAGGAGAAATTAGAGCAATGGTTTCAAGACCATCTTATGATCCTGAAAGTATAGATGATATATGGGATAAAATCACATCTGATTCAAGTGACTCACGATTAGTAAACAGGGCCACACAGGGTAAATATATACCGGGTTCGATTTTTAAAATTATTACTACATTAGAATACATGAAAGAAAATAAGAATTATTCTGATTTTTCTTATAATTGTAATGGTAAGGCAACCTTTAATAATTTTTCAATTAAATGTTTTGACGGAACAGCCCATTATAGTGTAGATTTAACACACGCTTTTGCATATTCATGTAACAGCGCATTTTCAACAATTGGTAATGAACTTAATGTGTCAAAGTTTAGAAAGACAGCAGAGAAGTTATTGTTTAATCAGGAATTGCCATTGGATATGGATTATAACGAAAGTGTTTTTCCACTAACAAAGAAGTCTTCGCAGTTTGATATTACACAGACAAGTATAGGCCAGGGTAAAACAACGGTATCACCGGCTCATATGGCAATGATTGCGTCAGCTATTGCAAATAATGGTGTTTTAATGAAACCTTATATTGTAGACCACGTACAAAACAGTAATGGAACTGTGGTTAAATCCACAGAACAAACAGAATATAAGCGTTTGATGAAAAAGGCACAGGCAAAGCAGTTACAGGAATATATGAGAGCTGTTTGTGAATACGGTACAGGTAAAGTGATGGCTTATTCAGATTATACAGCTTACGGTAAAACAGGTACTGCAGAAGTTGACAAAAAAGACAATGTTAATTCATGGTTTGTAGGCTATGCAAAGAAAGGCAAAAAGAAAGTTGCAATTGCAGTAGTTTTAGAAAATATGCCGGAAGGAAGCAACTCTGCAGTAAATTGCGCAAAAGAAGTATTTGATGAATATTTTAATTAGATGAAATATTGCAATGATATCTCTATTACTGTATACTAAAAGTAATTTAACACACTACAAAACAGGAGGACAACCTATGGAAAAGGCGGTCAGTTGTGGCGGTGTGGTTATATATAGAAATAAAATATTACTTTTATACAAAAATTTTCGGAATAGGTATGAAGGATGGGTTCTTCCAAAAGGAACAGTTGAACTGGGAGAAACTCATGAAGAAACTGCCTTACGTGAGGTGAAAGAAGAAACCGGCGTAAGTGCAAAAATTAATGAGTATGTGGGAAAAAGCGAATATACATTTAATATTCCTGGAGATATTGTTGAAAAAGAGGTGCATTGGTACCTAATGTCTTCTAATAGCTTTTATAGTAAACCACAGCGCGAAGAATATTTTTACGATTCTGGATATTATAAGTATATTGAAGCGTATCATTTGTTGAAATTTCCAAATGAAAGAATGATACTCAAGAAAGCTTATAAGCAATATTTAGAATTAAATAAGAAAAAGAACAAAAGATAAGACAGGGCATATCCTGTCTTATCTTTTATATGAAAGTGTGATAATAAATGAACAAAACAAATTATCAAAAAGAACTTGAAAAGACAATAGAGAATAATATTAACGAAAATAAAACTCCAAGATTACTTCTTCATGCCTGCTGCGCACCCTGCAGTAGTTATGTGTTAGAATATTTGTCTAAATATTTTGAGATAGATGTGTTGTTTTATAATCCTAATATTTCAACAACAGAGGAATATAATCATAGAGCAGAAGAGTTAATCAGATTTATAAATGAAATGGAATTTCAACATAGTGTAAAACCCATTATTGCTAATTATGATTCTAAAGAATTTTATGAATATGTAAAAGGATATGAAAAAGCAAAAGAAGGTGGCGAAAGATGCTTTAAATGCTATAGGTTAAGATTGGAATTTTCCGGAAAGTATGCAAAGGATAACGGGTACGACTATTTTACAACAACTCTGTCAATTAGTCCCCTTAAAAACGCACAGAAATTAAATGAAATTGGAAAAGAAATATCTGAAAAGTATAATATAGATTATTTATTTTCTGATTTTAAAAAGAAAAACGGTTATAAGAGATCTATTGAGTTGTCAAAAGAACATAATTTGTATAGACAAAATTTTTGTGGTTGTGTATTCTCTAAAAGGGATGAATGAAATTAGTATAATATATAGACAAAATATATATTTGAAAGATAGAATATTATATGATATATTCTAGGCTGTAAATATTATATTTTCAAAACAGAAAGGAATTAAAATATGATATGTCCAAATTGTGGATGTGAGTGTGATGATAATGCTATGTTTTGCAGAAAATGTGGTACAAAAATCAATAGCTTTCATAGTGATATTACACAAACATCAATAGATAAAATAGATAATACAGAAGAAGATATTTTTGCCGGTATTAAAATAGAGTCCGGCAGAGAAGGTTATAGTGAAAACGAAAATAAGAAGAGTAGTTATAAAATACAGAAGTTAGATGATGAGGTTGAAGAGGATTTAGAGGAATTTGATGACTCTTACATATCCCACTCTAAACAGCATAATTACAAAAGTGCTTCACATAATTACTCAAGTAGCAATAAAGTTAAAAAGAACACAACAAAAAAGAATATTTCAAAGAAAAAGGCACCTAAGAAGAAAATGTCAAAGAAGAAGGTACTTGGTTTAATTGTTTTGATAATTGTACTAATGGCAGCAACATCTGTGGGAACATTAGCTGTCAAGAAATCAATTATGACAGGTAAGTTTGACAAATATTATAATATTGGTGAAAAATATTACAAAGAAGAAAATTATGAGTATGCCAAGTCTCAGTATATTTTAGCTTCAAGTAATGCTTTTACAAAAGAACAGAAAATTAAAGCCTATGAAAAGGTTTGTCAGGTAGACGAAATTCTTGGGAAATATGATGAAGAAGAAATGAAATATCTTGAATATTTAATTGACGTTGATAATCAGAATATTGACTATTATAAGAAACTGATTGTTCTTTATCAGAATAATGACATGGATTCGAACATCAAAACATTAGTTAATTCTGCACCTGCAAATTTAAGAAAAGAGTTGGAGAATTTTGATGGCACAGTTCCATCAGCCAGCGTAAAGGCAGGAACTTATGATAAACCAATAGAAGTGAAACTAAGTGCCAGTGATGATGTAAAGATTTACTATACAACAGATGGTTCAGATCCAAGTGACAGTGTTTCAAGAAAAAAATATTCAGGTACAATTTCTTTTGCAACAGAAGGAACATATACTTTAAGAGCATATTCGGTTGACAAAAACAAAAAGAAAAGTAAAGAAGCAGCCTACAAGTATATATTAGAATTTAAGAAAATAAATGAGCCTACAGTAGATTTGAAAAGTGGTGAATACTCGACTCAGGAGAAGATTACCGTAACTGCTGATAGTGGTTGCAGTGTATATTTTACAACAGATGGTACAACTCCAACAAAGAAAAGTCAGTTATATACAGAGCCAATCAAAATTCCAAAAAAGAATTCTATTTACTGTTTTGTTGCAATAGATGATCAGGGTATAACAAGCTCAGTTGTTACAAGAGCATATAATTATGTACCTAAGAGAATATCTTATAGTCAGGCATCTAATAGCCTTACAGATTATCTTGTTTCAAATGGTAAATTTGAAAATAATTATGGTGAATTTGAAAACGGTGATGTAGGTTATTTGGAATATAAAAAGATAACTGAAATCTCTTCAGAAGAATACTACATTATTAATTGTGAAATTGAGGACAAGGATGGAAAGAGTGTGTCTTCACAGTCATATGCAGTATCGTGCGAATCGGGTACCGTGTATGGAGTAAAGTATAATGGTGGTTCTTACAGTTTGGATTAATTTAAAGATATTACATTGTTTTCAATAATTGTTCAAATATGCAGAGAAAAATTAGCAAGAATAATAAAAAAACAGTTACTAAAAAAAGTCAAAATAAAAGAAACTAAAAAAAGTCAATTTCTATGTAAGTAGCAATACAATTAAAACTGTTGAATATAGTTAATTGTATTATGATTTACAGTAGAAATTGGCTTTTTTGCATTAATGTATAACCTGAGTGCGTGTTATCATGTAACTATTGTTTTATTACACCAGGGTGCGTTCTTAGTGGAACATTTTTCCTTTCACGCGAGTGTACATCCCTAGTGGAACGTTTCTTATTACATAAAAAAACACCACATTATGTGGTGTTAATCAATGCGGATAGTGGGACTTGAACCCACACGCTTTATGGGCGTCAGATTTTGAGTCTGATGCGTCTGCCATTCCGCCATATCCGCAAGCAATAAAAATCTTATCATTTTGTTGTATAAATGTCAATAAAAATGTATAATTGATTTCAGAAAAATTTTTAATTAGCTTAAAAAAGAAAAATGAGATTTGAATTGAATAAAAACAAAATGAGCAATTGGATTTTAAATAAAAAAGTACAAAATGAGCGAATAAATGTAAGATGAAACGAGGGTAAATATGAATTGCGAAGTGTTTCAGGAGAAAATAAATGATTTTATTTTTGATAGAATTGAATATTCAGAAGATTTAGAAGATTTTCTCAGTCATGCAAAAGAATGCAAAGATTGTATGGAAGAATTACAGTTGTATTATACTATACATAGAGGTTTGGAAGATGTGCCGGCTCCTTTTGAGGGTGAGGAGACGAAGAAGGCAGAGGAAGAATTGCAGGATTTAATTGAATACTATGATGAATATTTACAAAGGCAAAAGTCCTATAAAAAAGCTGCACGAATTTCAATTATTGCCATTTTAGCAATTGTTCTTTCCACATTTTCCTATGTTATAGTGAAAATTATTTTATTTTAACAAATATTATTTAAAACGAGGTAGACATGAATAAATTATTATTAATTGACGGACACAGTATATTAAACAGGGCTTTTTACGGAGTTCCTTTATTTGGAAATACAAAAGGAGTACATACTAATGCAGTATTCGGCTTCCTTAATATGATGTTTAAATTTATAGATGACGAGCAGCCAACTCATTTTGCAGTTGCATTTGATGTTCATCAGCCAACGTTCAGACATGAAATGTTTAAGGAGTATAAAGGAACAAGAAAACCTATGTTACCTGAATTAAGGGAGCAGGTTCCAATTATCAAGGATTTGCTAAAGAAAATGAATATTACGGTAATTGAACTTCCGGGTTATGAAGCAGATGATGTAATAGGAACTATGTGTAAAGAAGGTGAAAAAGAAGGTATGGATGTGTGCATTTATTCCGGTGACAGGGATTTATTGCAGCTTGCATCTGAAAAAATAACTGTTTGTATTCCTAAAACAAAAAAAGGTCAAACAACAATTGAACGATATAATACAGAAGACGTAAAGGCTTTATATAAGGTGACACCTTTTGAATTTATTGACGTAAAGGCTTTAATGGGGGATTCTTCTGACAACATACCGGGTGTGCCGGGAATTGGAGAAAAGGGAGCTACTGCCATTATTTCTCAGTTTGGTTCAATTGAAAATGCATTAGAACACGCAGATGAAATTTCAAACACAAGAAACAGAAATGCCTTAATTAATCATTTCGAATTGGCAAAAATGAGTAAAGTTTTGGCAACAATTAATATTGAATCACCTGTAGGTGTTAAACCGTCAGAGTGTGTTTTTGGAGATATTTATACAGAAGAAGCTTTAGACATAATAAAAGAACTTGAATTAAAGAGTATGATATCAAGATTTTCTAATGTTTCAGCATCAATGGACATAGAGGAGAATTTTAAATTAGTTAATGATTACGTTGAAGCAGAAGAAATTTTTAACGAATGTATAAATAACAGTGAGCAGGTAGGCTTATTTATATTAAATGAAACTGATATTTTCGGTATAGGTTTATGTTTAAGTGAAGAAAAAATATATTATATACCGGTAGTAGGATTTATTACAAAAGAATATATCAAAGATAAGTTAAAAGAAATGGTTGATAAAACAAAGATTTACACAACTGATATAAAAGAGAACAATAATCTTTTTGAAACATCATTAGTTGATGAAAAATATATAAATCTTGAAGATTTAGGTTTAATGCAATATTTAATTAATCCAAATGGTCATTCTTATAATTATGATGATGTTGCAAGGGACTATCTTTCAATGACAGTTCCAACTTATGAGGAAATTTTTCCAAAGACAAAAAAGAAGGAAACACCATCTATTGAAATAGTTGAAAATCAAATGAGATATGCCTGCTATAACGCATTTATTTTCTATAAAGGTTTTCAGCCTGTTCAGGAGAAATTAAAAGAATTGGAAATGGAGGCTGTATACAATAACATCGAGAAACCTTTATCAATTGCTTTATTTAACATGGAGAACATTGGTATAAAAGTTGATGGTGAGGCCTTAAAGAAATATGGCGATGAACTTGGTATCAAAATTGCTGATTTAGAAAAGAAAATCTACGAAAGTGCCGGTCACGAATTTAACATTAATTCACCAAAACAGCTAGGTGAAATACTTTTTGGAGAAATGGGATTACCAGGTGGTAAGAAAACAAAAACAGGTTTTTCCACATCAGCTTCTGTTTTGGAAAAATTAGAACCGGATTATCCATTTGTTAAAGATGTACTGGAGTATAGACAATTAACTAAGTTGAAATCTACTTACGCAGATGGATTAAGTGTTTTTATAAAAGATGACAGCAGAATATACGGAAAATTTAACCAGACAATTACTGCAACAGGAAGAATCAGCAGTACAGAACCTAATTTACAAAATATTCCTGTTAGAACAGAAATTGGCAGACAGCTAAGAAAAGTTTTTGTTCCAAAAGAAGGGTGCGTATTTGTAGATGCCGATTATTCTCAGATTGAACTTAGAATTTTAGCCCATATGTCAGGTGATGCTAATTTGATTAATGCCTATAAACATTCAAAAGATATACATGCTGCTACAGCTTCACTTGTTTTTGGTGTCCCAATTGAAGAAGTTACTAAAACACAAAGAAGTAATGCAAAAGCTGTAAACTTCGGAATTGTTTATGGCATAAGTTCTTTTGGTTTAAGTCAGGATTTATCAATTGGCAAAAAAGAAGCACAGCAGTACATTAACAATTATTTTGAAAGTTATCCGAGCATTAAGCAGTTCTTAGATAATTCTGTAAACAGTGCAAAAGAAAAAGGTTATTCTGTTACAATGTTTGGCAGAAAAAGACCTATTCCTGAATTAAAAGAGTCTAATTTTATGAGAAGACAGTTTGGTGAAAGAGTAGCAATGAATGCCCCAATTCAGGGAACTGCTGCAGATATTATGAAAATTGCCATGATTAATGTGGACAAAGCCTTAAAAAATAACAATTTAGTATCAAGAATTGTTCTACAGGTTCACGATGAACTTTTAATCGAGGCAAAAAAGGAAGAAGTGGAACAGGTAAAAGATATTTTAATAAATGAAATGTCTCAGGCAGCAAATCTTGAAGTACCACTTCTTGTTGAAGCAAAAGTAGGAAACAATTGGGATGAAGCTCATTAAAATATAAAAGATAACGAAGGATATAAAAAATGATTATTGGTGTGATGGGAGGCGTTGGCTCAGGTAAGTCAACGGTACTTAACTATTTGGAAAATAACTATGAGGCAAACATAATTGAAGCAGATAAGGTGGCAAAAGAAGTTATGCTTCCCGGAAATGATGTATACAATGAAATTGTGAAAACATTTCCTGAAGTCATAGCTGATAATAAAATTGATAGCAAAAAACTTGCGGAGATTGTTTTTAATAACAAGGAACAACTTGAAAAATTAAACAGTATTACCCACCCTGGAGCTGTTAAGGAAATTGTCTCAAGAATTAAGTCATCCAAAAACAGAATTATAGTTGTAGAGTCAGCAATTTTATTAGGTTCCGGAGTTGAACAATATTGTGACGAACTTTGGTTTGTTTTTTGTAACAGGGATACAAGAATTAAACGACTAATACAGACAAGAGGTTACTCTAAAGAAAAGTGTATCAGTGTTATTGAAAGTCAGCCGGCTGATGAAGAATATAATAAAGTGGCTGATGAATTTATTGACAATTCATATTCAGAAGAAAACACAAGGGAACAGATTGATTTAATCCTTAATACAAGCGCCTGTATATAAATAGTTTGATTTATAATCTATTTATAGGTTGTTATATTATTTAACTGAAAAATAAAAAAATATATTGACTATAATATTAAAAAGAGTTACGATATGTAGCGTGCTACATGTCGTAGCTCTTTTATTATGTTAAGGAGAATTTTTATGGAGGATTTAGGTCATCAGATTAAACGTATTGATAGGTTATTTAAATTGCGTATGGACCGCAATTTAGAAAAGAGTGGATTAACTAACAGTCAGATGCATGTATTAATGTATTTATTACATCATCCCGACCAGAAAGTAACACAGAAATGTTTGTGTCAGGAATTTGAAGTTAAGCATTCTACCATGTCAGGAATTTTAAATAGAATGAAGGACAAAAATTTAATTGACATTAAAATAGATGAGGATAACAAGAAATTCAAAAATATTTATGTTACGAAAGAAGCATACGGTATTAAGGAAAAGTTAGATTTATATAAATCTAAAACAGAAGAAATCCTGGTTAAGGGTTTCAATGATGATGAAAAAAACAAATTGGAAAACTTTCTTGAAAGATTGTATGCCAATTTATTAGATGACAGTCAGCTTAACGAAGAAGATTTAAAATGTTTACATAAAACAATTAGAAAGTAAATTTTTATATGAAGAATTTAAGTAGGAGGATAGATTAAAATGTTAAAGACATTAGGAAAACAGATTAAAGAATTTAAACTGGTATCCATTCTTACACCTATTGCCATGTTAGCAGAAGTAATTGTTGAAAACTTTATACCACTTTTGATGGCAACAATTATTGATTCGATTGGTTCAGGTGATTTAAACAGTATTTACAGAACAGCATGTATAATGATTGTTCTTGCAATTGCAGGTTTAATTTCCGGATACCTTGGTGGTGTATTTGGAGCTAATGCTTCAGCCGGCTTCGCAAGAAACCTAAGAAAAGCAATGTTTGAAAACATACAGACTTTTAGCTTTTCTAATATTGATAAGTTCAGCACAGCAGGTTTGGTTACAAGACTGACAACTGATGTAACAAATATGCAGAATGCTTATCAGATGATACTTAGAATGGCTGTTAGAGCTCCATTTAGTTTGATTGTTGCCATGATTATGGCATTTACGGTATCCCCACGATTAGCATCTATATACTTAATTGCTGTTATTATTTTAGGTTGTATTTGTGCATTAATTATTAAGTTCGCTTTTAAATATTTTAATCAGGTATTTAAGAAATACGATGCCTTAAATGAAAGCGTTCAGGAAAATGTAACAGCCATGAGAGTTGTTAAGGCGTACGTTAGAGAGGACCATGAAAAGAAAAAATTTGGAAAAGCCAGCGAAGCTATTTACAAAATGTTTGTAAAAGCTGAAGGCATTGTTGCTTTAAACAATCCGGTAATGATGACAACAGTATATACATGTATATTGTTAATCAGCTGGGTTGGAGCACACATGATAGTGGCAAGTGGTAATAACGCAGCACTTGGTCTTACAACAGGTAACTTAACATCAATGCTTGCTTATTGTATGAACATTCTTATGAATCTTATGATGTTATCAATGGTATTCGTAATGATTACAATGTCTATGGCAAGTGCAAGACGTATTGTAGAAGTGTTAAATGAAAAGCCTGACATTACAAATCCAGAAGACCCTGACTTTGATGTACCTGACGGAAGTATTGAATTTAAGAATGTAACATTTAGATATAACAGTAAAAGCGAAAAACCAATACTTGAAAATATTAATGTTAAAATTAAGTCAGGTGAAACAATAGGTATTATTGGTGGTACAGGTAGTGCTAAGTCAAGTTTGGTAAACTTAATCAGTAGATTATATGACATTGAAGAGCAGGCGGTAAAAGATGGTGAAGAACCAATCGAAAGTTATGTTAGCATTGGCGGAAAAGATGTTAGATCTTACGATTTGGAAACTGTAAGACAGGAAGTTAGTGTTGTGCTACAGAGCAATGTTTTATTTACAGGAAGTATTCTTGATAACCTTAGATGGGGAAATCCTGAGGCAACAGATGAAGAGTGTATTAGAGTCTGTAAATTAGCATGTGCAGATGAATTTATTGAAAGAATGCCTGATAAATATAATACACATATTGAACAGGGCGGTACCAATGTTTCAGGTGGTCAAAAGCAGCGTCTATGTATTGCCAGAGCATTACTAAAGAATCCAAAGATTTTGATTTTGGATGACTCAACAAGTGCTGTTGATACAGTTACAGATGCAAAAATCAGAAAAGCTTTTAGGGAAGAAATTCCTGACACAACAAAAATTATTATTGCACAGAGAATTTCATCAGTTCAGGATGCAGACAGAATCATTGTTATGGACGATGGAAAAATAAATGAAATAGGCACACATGATTATCTAAAAGACAATAACGAAATTTATAGAGAAGTTTATTTACAGCAGACAAACGATAATGGTGATTTTGACAAGAATGGAGGTGAAATGTAATGGCACAGCCAAAAACAGTTAAGGGTCCTGGAAAACATCAGATGGGACCTAGACAGAAAATTGATCATCCATTTAGAATAATGGGCCAGATATTAAAGTTTATGGGCAAGCATTATGCACCACATTTAATTATTGTTCTTATATGTATTGTTACAAACGTTTTGGCAAATGTTCAGGGAACATGGTTTATGAAGGCTTTAATTGACCAATACATTTTACCAATGATAACAAAAGGCAGTAACGACTTTGGACCACTTCTTGGTGCCATGGGTAGAGTTGGTGTTTTTTATGGTATTGGTATTATAGCAACCTTTGCACAGTCTGAAATAATGGTTTTTGTTACACAGGGAACATTAAAAGACTTAAGAATAGAAATGTTTAACCACATGCAGTCACTTCCAATTAAATATTTTGACACACATGCACATGGGGACATTATGTCAATGTATACAAATGATATTGATACATTAAGACAGATGGTAAGTCAGTCTTTACCACAGATTATTAATAGTGTAATTACTGTAGTAAGTGTACTTGTTGCCATGATTACATTAAGTTTTCCATTAACAATACTCACAATTATTATGGTTGCTTTAATGATGTTTGTTTCAAAGAAGCTTACAAGTCTTTCAGGTAGATTTTTCCTGGCACAGCAGAAGGACTTAGGTGCTGTAAATGGTTATATTGAAGAAATGATGGCAGGTCAGAAAGTTGTAAAAGTTTTCTGTCATGAAGATGAGGCAATAGAAGAATTTGATGAAATCAATAATAAGCTTTATCATTCAGCTAATAATGCAAATAAATTTGCAAATGTAATAGGACCTTGTAATGCACAGCTTGGTAACTTAAGTTATGTTTTATGTGCATGTTTTGGTGCTGTTATTGCAATTAACGGATTTATGGGCTTTACTTTATCTCCGGGAGCTTTGGTAAGTTTCCTGCAATATAATAAGCAGTTTGCCCAACCAATTAATCAGGTTACAATGCAGATGAACAGTATTGTTATGGCATTAGCAGGTGCTGATAGAATATTTAAACTTCTTACAGAAGAACCCGAAGTTGATGACGGTTATGTTACATTAGTACGTTGTAAAAAAGAAAACGGCGAAATCGTTGAATGTAAGGAACGTACAGGTATGTGGGCTTGGAAGCATTACCATAAGGAAGATAATACAACAACCTATAAGGAAATGAAGGGGGAAGTTGTATTTGATGGAGTTGATTTTGGATATAACGATGACAAGATTGTTTTACATGACGTTAAATTATATGCAAAACCTGGCCAGAAAATTGCTTTTGTAGGCTCAACAGGTGCTGGAAAAACAACTATTACAAACCTTATTAACAGATTCTATGACATACAGGATGGAAAAATCAGATATGATGGAATCAATATTAATAAAATCAAAAAAGATGATTTAAGACGTTCCCTTGGTATTGTTTTACAGGATACACATTTGTTTACAGGAACAATTATGGAAAACATCAGATACGGTAAGCTAGATGCAACTGATGAAGAAGTAATAGCTGCTGCAAAATTAGCTAATGCCGATAGTTTTATTAGAAGATTACCTGAAGGCTACAATACTTTAATTAAAGGTGATGGTGGAAACCTTTCACAAGGTCAAAGACAGTTACTTGCTATTGCAAGAGCAGCTGTTGCTAATCCACCTGCATTAATTTTAGATGAAGCTACATCAAGTATTGATACAAGAACTGAAAGAATTGTACAAGAGGGTATGGATGCCTTAATGGAAGGTCGTACAACATTTGTTATTGCCCACAGACTTTCAACCATAAAGAACAGTGATTGTATTATGGTACTTGAACAGGGAAGAATTATTGAACGTGGTAGTCACGATGAATTAATGGAACAAAAAGGAACATATTACAGACTTCAAACAGGAAACTCAAAATAATATAGTTTTAAGGAACACTTGCATATATTAAAATGTGAGTGTTCTTTTTAGGTTTGGATAGTTTTATGAGTATGAAAATTAACAAAATAAACATTGTTGTGTTAGTGATAGTTTTTGCTATTGGAAATGTTTTAGTTTACAACAAAATAATTAGTAAATCCTTTACTATAGAAAAAAATATTGTAGAAAGTAATAAATTTAGGAATCCTTACATAAATGAAAAAGTCTTAAAGGAGTTAAAGGAAAATTCATTAAACAGTAATAGAGATTTTAGCGAATTTATAACAGCTAATTATTTACTGAATGATTATTCTTTGAGAAAAACGAAGGTAGATGGAAATAATATTAAAAGAATAAGAAAGCAATTTGTTTTTAATAACAAAGAGGAATATTATAAATTATTAAAAGCTTTCTCTGCAATATACAATGATTTAAAATATTTTCCGGTAGCAAAAGGCAGAAATACAAATTACTGGGTTGGCTATGAGAACGGCTTTGGTGAAAGCAGAAATTTTATGGGAAAATATAAACATGAAGGTTGCGATATTATGGCAGAAAATAATGTATCAGGTTTTTATCCCATAATAAGTTCTACAGATGGAATTGTGGAAAATATAGGGTGGCTACCAAAAGGCGGCTACAGGGTAGGAATTAGAAGCGATAATGGCGGTTATTTTTATTATGCACACTTGTCCTGTTTTTCAAATATAAAAAAAGGAGCTGTGGTAAAAGCCGGAACATTGCTGGGCTATATGGGTAATACCGGTTATGGAAGTATTGGCACAGAAGGCAAGTTCGATGTCCATTTGCATTTTGGCATATATATTAAAACTGATAATTATGAGGAATTAAGTGTAAATCCATATTATATTTTGAAATATTTGGAAAATTGTATACTTTATGCAAATTATTGAAAAGAAATGTCACAAAGCTTAAAAAATTAAATAAATGCCATAGTGTGGTCATAAAACATTTGAATAATATGTTTATATATGCATAAAAATTTATATTAATTCAGTATGTGTCTTGATATAAATTAATATAAAGTGTAAAATACTATTAGTTTAAAAGAAAGAAGGTAATTTATAATGGAAAAATTAAATACTAATAATGCACCTGCAGCTATTGGACCATATTCACAGGCTGTAAAGACAGGAAATTTATTATTTACATCAGGTCAGATTGCACTTGATCCTGCAACAGGTGAAATTGTTGGAACAACAATAGAAGAACAGACAGAACAGGTTATGAAGAACCTTGGAGCTATTTTGAAAGAAGCTGGAGCAACTTATGAAAATGCTGTAAAGACTGTTTGCTTTTTAGATAACATGGATGATTTTGGAGCATTTAACGAAATTTATGGAAAGTATTTTACAGGAAAACCTGCAAGAAGCTGTGTTGCTGTAAAGACTTTACCAAAGAATGTTTTATGTGAAGTAGAAGTTATTGCAGAAATATAATTTATAATTTTTGAAATTAAGGATATAGGAGAAACTTTTATATGAAGAAGGAAAACATGTTTAATGACACATTGGAGGTTTCAAGTTTTAATGGTGAAGGCTATTTACCATTAATCGATTTTGAAAGTTGGAGAGTCGCTGAATTAAGATATATTGATGAACTTGAACCAGATAGAATTGATAATATGCAAAAGCATAATGAAACAGATGAAATTTTTGTTGTTTTAGAAGGGGATTTTACATTATTTCTTGGTGGAAATGGTGATGAAATTGGAGAAATAGAAGCCATTAAATTAGAACCATTGAAATTGTACAATGTTAAGAAAGGAACTTTTCACACACATACACCTGAAAAGAACTGTACATGTTTAATTGTTGAAAATAAAAATACAACAGATGACAATTCTCCTAAAATCAAAATCACAAAGGAACAAAGCAATAAAATTGTTGAATTATATAACAAGGTAAATAAGCGCTAGGCATAAAGCTTAGCGCATTTTGGTGTTTTATGAGATTAGATAAATATTTAACCACACTTGGAATTGGCTCACGAAGTCAGGCAAAAGAATTAATAAAAAAAGGCAAAGTAAAAGTAAATAATATTACGGTAAATAAACCGGAAACTCATATAAATGAGGAAGAAGACGTTGTAAATTTAGATGGTTTGGATTTGAATTATCATAGATTTTATTATTATATGTTAAACAAACCAAAGGACGTAGTTACTGCTGTGTCAGATTTTCAATATACAACGGTTATTGATATTATGGATGTCCAGCCTAAGAAGGGTTTGTTTCCGGTTGGTAGATTAGACAAAGATACAGAAGGCTTATTGCTTATAACAAATGATGGGGAATTATCCCATTGTCTACTTTCTCCTAACAAGCATGTTTCAAAAAAATATTATGTGGAAACAGATGGAGAAATAAGAAAAGAATATATTGATGAATTCAAGAATGGATTTGATATTGGCTTAAAGAACAATACAAAGCCGGCACTCCTTGAAATAATAGATGAAAATAAAGCTTATGTTACAATAACAGAGGGAAAATATCATCAGGTAAAGAGAATGTTTAAGCATTTCGGCCTAAGGGTTACTTACTTAAAACGTTTGGAAATGGGACCGCTGGTTTTAGATGATGATTTGGCATCGGGAGAATATAGAGAATTAAGTAAAGATGAAATTAATTTTTTACTAAAACATAAGGATAATTAAACAATTAAAGTTGTTTCATAAAAGGTTTAGCTGAAATGCAAATCATAATATGAGATATCTGGCAGATAGGTTTAATTAAAAATAGCAATGTATAAGATTAGAATATAAAAATAAGGAATTTAAATGAAAGAAATTATTATAGAAAAAAATCAGGCAGGACAGAGATTTGATAAATTTCTTTTTAAGTATTTTAAGGAAGCTCCAAGTAGTTTTATATACAAAATGCTTAGAAAGAAAAATATAGTTCTTAATGGAAAAAAATCTGATGGAAAAGATAAGCTAAAAGAAAAAGATAGTATTAAAATTTTTATGGCTGAGGACACCATTGCAAAATTTAAAGGTGAGCATAAAACTAATATAGTTAAGCCTGTTAAGTTAGATATTGTATATGAAGATGACAATGTTTTATTCATAAATAAGCCGGCAGGAATGTTAAGCCAAAAAGCAAATGACAACGATGTGTCTTTAAATGAATACGTTATTTCTTATTTAGTAAATTCAGGTCAGATAACAGAGCAGAACTTAGAAACTTTTAAACCGGCAGTCTGTAACAGATTAGACAGAAATACAAGTGGTTTAATTGTCGCCGGAAAGTCATTGGAAGGATTACAGATAATGTCTAAAATGTTCAAGGAACGTACAATGGATAAGTATTATTTAGCTGTTGTAAGTGGATATGTTGATTCGTCCATGACCATAAAAGGTTATTTAAGTAAGAATAGCAAAACAAACAAGGTTACAATTTCACAGGCTGAAAATAATGGTGACTATATTGAAACGGCTTATGAGCCTTTAGAATATAAGAAGGGATTTAAACAGGCTGGAATTACAGTTCTTAAAGTAAAACTTGTTACAGGCAAGCCACATCAGATTAGAGCGCATTTGGCTTCAATTAATCATCCGATTATTGGTGATTACAAATATGGCAAAAAAGAGATTAACGATAAATACAAAGAAACCTATGGTATAAAAAATCAAATGTTACATTCATGGCAGTTGATTTTTGAAAAGGTAGAGGGTAGTTGCAGGAATTTATCATACAAAACTTTTGTGGCAAGACCTTCAAAAGAATATGCAAATTTCATTGATTTTCAAAACAAATAACGAAACCAAACAGAACAGATTGTAACGAAATTTTTATTTATATATGAACAATTTTGAATAGAGAAAGGAAGAAAAATGGGTACTTGGTCGTCTAGAGGTCTTAGAGGTTCAACTCTTGAAGACATGATTAATATGACAAATGAAAATTATAGAGATAAAAAGCTTGCTTTGATTCAGAAAATACCAACACCTATTACTCCCGTAAAAATAGATCAGCAAACTAGACATATTACATTAGCTTATTTTGAAAAGCAAAGTACAGTTGACTATATTGGAGCTGTTCAAGGAATTCCAATTTGTTTTGATGCTAAAGAGTGCGCTGTTGATACTTTTCCAATGATGAATATTCATGAGCATCAGGTTAAGTTTATGGAAGATTTTGAAGAACAGGGTGGCATATCCTTTATTATATTATTTTATTCCCATAGAAACGAAATTTATTATTTGCCTTTTACACAAATTAAGGCTTTTTATGAGAGAAGCATAAATGGTGGTAGAAAAAGTTTCAGATTTGAAGAAATTGATAAAGAGTTTATTTTAAAAAGTGCTCCGGGAGCACCAGTACATTATTTAGAAGGGATTCAAAGAGATTTATCTCTAAGAGATAACTAAAAAGATATAATTAATATATAGGAAATAACTAACTTGACATAAAATTTAGATTGTTGTAAAATTAATTTCAACTCACTAACATAGTAACGAATTACCACTTTACAACACTAAAGCGAAAACGAAATATACTGGAGGAATTATGAGTAAGGCATTATTACATACTCCTGTTGGAGTAAGAGATGTTTATGGCAAAGAATGTGCTGTAAAATTAACAATAGAAAATAACATTAACAAGGTATTTAATTTATATGGATATCATAACATTCAAACACCTACGTTTGAATTTTTTGATATTTTTAATAAAGAAAGAGGTTCTGTTGCTTCAAAGAATTTGTATAAGTTCTTTGACAGAGAAGGTAATACATTGGTTTTAAGACCTGACATAACTCCTTCAATTGCAAGACTTGCAGCAAAATATTATATGGACGTGAATGTTCCAATTAAGCTTTGTTACAATGCAAATACATACGTAAACAATTCTGAACTTCAGGGAAAATTAAAAGAAAACACACAGCTTGGCTGCGAATTAATTAATGATGATTCTGTTGAAGCAGATGCTGAAATGATAGCCTTAGTTGTTGAATCATTGAAAGCCTCAGGCCTTGAAGAATTTCTTGTAGAAATCGGTCATGTAGATTTTTACAATGGTTTAATTGAAGAAAGCGGCCTTGATGAAGAAGCAGAAGAAAAATTAAGAGAAATGATTGTTAATAAGAACGACTTTGGTGTAGAAGAAATTCTTGATGAAAATATTGTAGTTGGAGAAGTAAAAAATGCTATGTTAAAGTTACCTGAACTTTTCGGTTCAGTAGAAGTGTTAAATACAGCAAAGACTTTAACAACTAATAAGAAAGCATTAGATGCAATTAGAAGATTAGAAAAATTATATGCTATATTAGAAGAATATGGTGTGACAAAATATATTAGTTTTGATTTAGCATCTCTTAGCAATTATGGTTATTACACAGGTATTATTTTTAAAGGTTTTACTTATGGAACAGGTGAACCAATTGCTGCAGGTGGAAGATATGATAAGCTTTTAGCACAGTTTGGTAAAAACGCATCAGCCATTGGTTTTGCAATTTATATGGACCAGATTCTTATTGCACACAGTGGTAAAAACGAAAAAACAGATTACGAATATGAAGTAGTAATTTATGAACCCAAATATAGAAAAAAAGCATTTGTGTACGCAACTGAATTAAGAGATAAAGGTGTCAAAACTGAATTAATGTTAAAGAAAAAAAACATTGACATAGAAGAATATAAGCAGTTTAAGACAGAGGATGGTGCTACAAAAGTAACATATATTAACGAATAAGGCATAAGATTATAGGAGATAAAATGAGATATTTAACTTTCGCTCTAGCAAAGGGCAGATTAGCAAAGACAGCAATGGAAATATTTGAAAAAATAGGTATCCAGTGCGAAGAAATGAAAGATGAAAAAACAAGAAAATTAATTTTTGTTAACGAAGAATTGAAATTACGTTTCTTTTTAGCAAAGGCAAGTGACGTACCTACTTATGTTGAATATGGTGCGGCGGACATTGGTATTGTTGGAAAGGACACAATTTTAGAAGAAGACAGAAAATTATATGAAGTATTGGATTTAGGCTTTGGAAAGTGTAAAATGTGTGTATGCGGACCTGAATCAGCAAGGGAATTGCTTAATAATCACGGTATGATTCGTGTGGCTTCAAAGTACACAAAGATTGCCAAAGATTATTTTTATAATAAAAAACATCAGACTGTAGAAATTATCAAACTTAACGGTTCTGTAGAACTTGCACCAATTGTAGGTTTGTCAGAAGTAATAGTTGATATTGTTGAAACAGGTACAACCCTAAAAGAAAACGGGTTAGGTGTTTTAGAAGAAGTTTGTCCATTATCAGCCAGAATGGTAGTTAATCAGGTAAGCATGAAAATGGAAGATGAACGAATTAGAAAAATAATTGCTGATTTAAAGGAAGTAATCAACAATTAAAAATTTATTACTAAGTGGATTTGCAGTTAAAAATACAATATAGCAAAAATATTATTGTTTTGGGAAAGGTGATATACATGAGAATTGTAAAATTAAATGAAGATTCAAAGAAAAATATTTTAGAGGATTTATTAAAAAGAAGTCCTAACAACTATGATCAGTATGCAGACAGCGTAAATGAAATTCTTTCTAATGTAAAAGAAAATGGCGATAAGGCTATTTTTGATTACACAAAGAAATTTGACGGTGCGGATATTAACGCTGAAAATATTTTGGTTACAAAAGAAGAAATACAGGAAGCGTATGATTCATTAGAAAACAAAGAATTAGTAGATATTATTAGAAAATCATTAAATAATATAAAAGTTTATCACGAAAAGCAAAAACAATATAGCTGGTTTGATTCAAAGCCTGATGGCTCTTTACTTGGACAGAAAGTTACACCTATTGCAAGAGTGGGTGTTTATGTACCGGGGGGCAAGGCAGCTTACCCATCATCTGTTTTAATGAACGTTATACCGGCAAAAGTTGCAGGCGTTGAAGAAATTGTTATGGTTACACCACCTGGAAAAGATGGAAAAGTTAATCCTAACACATTAATTGCTGCAAATGAAGCAGGCGTTGATAAGATTTATAAAGTTGGTGGGGCACAGGCTATTGGTGCTTTAGCTTACGGAACTGAATCTATTAAGAAAGTAGACAAAATTGTTGGCCCTGGTAATATTTTTGTTGCTCTTGCAAAGAAAGCAGTATTTGGCTTTGTAAGTATTGACTCAATTGCAGGTCCTAGTGAGATTTTAGTTTTAGCAGATGAAACAGCTAATCCAAAATATGTTGCTGCTGATTTACTTTCACAGGCTGAACATGATGAACTTGCATCGGCAATTTTAGTTACTACAAGTGAAGAACTTGCTAATGAAGTTTCAAAGTGGGTAGACAAGTTTGTAAAAGAACTTAGCAGAACAGAAATCATGGAAAAATCTTTAGAAAATTATGGTTATATTCTTGTTGCTGAAACTATGGATGATGCCATTGATGCAGCAAATGAAATAGCATCAGAACATTTAGAAATTTTAACAAAGAATCCGTTCGATACAATGACAAGAGTAAAAAATGCAGGTGCCATGTTCCTTGGTGAATACAGTTCTGAACCTTTGGGAGATTATTTTGCAGGTCCAAACCATGTTTTACCAACAAATGGAACAGCAAAATTCTTCTCACCACTTAGTGTTGATGATTTTATTAAGAAATCAAGTATTATTTCATTCTCAAGAGAAGCACTTGAACCAATGAGTCAGGATATTCAGAAATTTGCTAAGGCTGAAGGATTAACAGCTCATGCAAACTCAATTAAAGTCAGATTTGATGACTAAATAGATAATCAAATAAGTCTCTTGTTTTAGAGATATTAAACTTTTGTTTTAACAGAAAGGAATATTAAATGAGTAGAATAGGTAAATGTGTTCGTAATACAAGTGAAACGCAAATAGAAATTTCCATTAATTTAGACGGTAGTGGAATATCAAATATACATACAGGCATTGGTTTCTTTGACCACATGCTTATAAGTTTTGCAAAACATGGTTTCTTTGATTTAGACGTTAAGGTCAATGGCGATTTGTATGTGGATTGTCATCATACAATTGAAGATACAGGTATCACTCTTGGCATGGCTATAAAAGAAGCTTTGGGAGACAAGAAATCAATTAAGCGTTATGGCAACATAATTTTACCAATGGACGAGTCATTGGTTTTATGTGCTCTTGATTTGTCAGGCAGACCATATCTTGTTTTTAAGGGGGAATTTACAACAGATAAAGTTGGTGATTTTGATACAGAAATGGTTAAGGAATTTTTCCATGCAATTACTTATGGGGTAGGAATGAATTTGCATATTAATATTTTAGAACCGGGCAATAATCATCATATGATTGAAGGCATATACAAAGCTTTTGCGAAAGCTCTTGACCAGGCAACTTTATTTGATGACAGAATTAAAGACGTATTATCTACGAAAGGAACATTATAATGAATTACATAAATTTAATTCCTTCAATTTATTTATTTGAAGGTAAGGTGGTAAATAAAGATACAAAGGAAGTTATTGGTACAGGTAATCCTGTAGAAATAGCAACTGTTTATGACAATAATGGAGCAGATGAACTTCTTGTTTTTGACATTTCTTCAAATGACAGTGAACACGAAGCAAATATTAGTGCCATGATTAATATTGCAGACTCTGTTGATATACCAATGCTTGTTGGTGGCAATATTAAAAGACTTGAAGATGTTAAAAAATACATTTATACAGGTGCTAAAAAGGCTGTACTAAATGTTGATACAGATATGCATCTTTTAGAAGAAGCTTCAAGCAGATTTGGTAGCGATAACATAGCACTTATTTCAAATTATAATTTGTCAGAAGATATTGAGAAGAAAATTTCATTAGTAATTACTACAAAAGAAAATATTGAGTCATTGAAAGATGTGCTCTATATAAGCAACAATGTTGAAGCTGTAGCAGACAATAAATGTTACGGTGTTTGCTCTGAGACATTTGTAAATGATTTTGACTTTATGAAATATAAAAAAGAATTAAAGGAAAAGGGCATTAAGGTTAATGTTTTTGAAAGTCCTATGAAGTTTGCTGATTTTAAGACAAATTCAGACGGTATGATTCCTGTTGTAGTTCAGGATTATAAAACTAACAAGGTTCTTATGTTGGCTTATATGAATGAAGAGGCATTTAATAACACAATCGAAACAGGCAAAATGACTTATTTTAGCAGAAGCCGTAATGAACTTTGGGTAAAGGGTGAAACATCAGGTCACTACCAGTATGTTAAGGAACTTGCTATGGATTGCGATTTGGACACAATGCTTGCAAAAGTAAGACAGGTTGGTGTGCCATGTCACACAGGAGCAGATACATGTTTCTTTAATAATCTTGTGAAAAAAGAATATGACGATACTAATCCAATGAAAGTATTTGAAGATGTATTTAACGTAATTTTGGATAGAAAAGAGAATCCAAAAGAAGGGTCTTACACTAATTACTTATTCCACAAGGGCATCGACAAGATTCTTAAGAAAGTAGGAGAAGAAGCAACAGAAATTGTTATAGCTGCTAAGAATCCTGATCCACAGGAAGTAAAATATGAAATATCTGATTTCTTATATCATGTAATGGTACTTATGGCTGAAAAAGGAGTAAGCTGGAAGGAAATTACAAAAGAATTATCAAGAAGATAGCAATGAATAATAAATTTTCATGTAACGGAAATTTTATACTACATAAAAAGGTCTAAATCAATTGTGTAAAACAATAATGGTTTTAGACCTTTTATTTATGGAATAAGAAATTTATCCGTGATTTCTTATATAATCAAATCCTTTGGCAAATTATTTTTTATAAGATTCACATAATCTTTTTCGCTATTAAATTTTTTCATAACATCAATTCCAGAATTAACGATAGGAATGTGGTGGTTGTCCGCCCCGGCAGTCATTGGCAGATTATATTTTTTTGCGTACATGTATGCCTGGTCGTTTTCGTCCTGATTATTTTTAGCATTAAATATTTCTACGCCGTTTACATAGTTTGGAAATAATCTGATTTCAGGTATATAAGGTCTGTCCCTAAAAGGATGTGCATGAATTACCATTCCGCCGGCATCATTTACCGCCTGAAACTGTTCTTTAATTGTCCAATATTCCATTTCGGGATGTTCAATCATCCACTGTTTATCTAAACCGTAAATTAGAAAATCCTGTCCATCATAAGTTTCTTCCCAACCAAAGAAAACCTGAAGACCAATTTTATCGCCTGTTTTTTTTGCTTCTTCGTAACCTCGTGAAAACATATTAATTCTATTAATCCAAGGAAAGTTATGAGGGATATTAGAATTGCCTCTAAAAAAATGATCCGTAACAAATATACCTGTATAGCCTAATTTCTTAAATTCTATAGCTGTTTCACTGCCTGAAATAGAAGCACAGGCACTGGCAGCGTTTGTATGTAAGTGAGTTTCGTATTTATACATTGTTTTTTCCTCTATATTTTAATATTTATAAGTATAACATATTTCAGCAAAAAGTTTATGGCAAAATACTACATATAAATTGTGAAAAAACTTAATCTGTATTATAATATAAATACTTATGTAAAAATTTCGTCATTTTATTTTGATGGGGAAATAATAAACTATTTAAGAGGAGTTTTAATGAGAAAATTAGCACTTAGTGATGAAATACTAATGAAAATAGAAAAGCCATCTATGTATATAGGTGGAGAAGTTAATATGATAAAAAAAGATCCTAAAAAAGTAGACGTTCGATTCGCAATGGCATTTCCTGATGTTTATACAATTGGGATGTCTCATTTAGGAATTCAGATTATATATGATTTATTAAACAGACGTGATGATATTTACTGCGAAAGAGTTTATTCTCCATGGGTTGATTTAGATAAAATCATGCGAGAGGAGCACATACCATTATTTGCACTGGAGTCTCAGGAACCTGTAAAGAATTTTGACTTTTTAGGCATTACTCTTCAGTACGAAATGTGTTACACAAATATTTTGCAGTTACTTGACTTAAGCGATATACCGTTTTTGTCAGTTGATAGAAGTGAAGATGATCCAATTGTTATTGGTGGTGGGCCATGCACTTATAATCCTGAGCCTATAGCAGATTTCTTTGATATCTTTTATATGGGTGAAGGTGAAACAGAATATTACCATTTAATTGATTTGTATAAAGAAAACAAAGCTAATGGTGGTACAAGAAGAGAGTTTCTTGAAAAAGCAGCAAACATACCATGTATGTATGTGCCTATGTTTTATGATGTTTCTTATAATGAAGATGGAACGATTAAGGAAATGAAATGCAATAATCCAAATATTCAGGATGTAATAAAAAAAGATATTGTTCTTGATTTTGATAATGTATGCTATCCTGATAAGCCTGTAGTACCTTTTACAAAAATTGTTCAGGACAGATGTGTTCTTGAAATTCAAAGAGGCTGTATTAGAGAGTGTAGATTCTGTCAGGCAGGTTCAGTGTATAAGCCTTTAAGGGAAAAAAGTCTTGAGACATTAAAAGAAATTGCTCTTACCCAGTTACAAAGTACAGGCCATGATGAAATATCATTAAGTTCTCTTAGTACAAGTGATTATAGCAAGTTAAAGGAATTGATAGATTTCCTAATTGAAGAATGTAAGAAGAAAAAAATAAATATTTCATTACCTTCTCTTAGAATTGATGCTTTTTCTCTTGATGTTATGAGTAAGGTTCAGGATGTGAAAAAGAGTTCAATTACTTTTGCACCTGAAGCAGGAACTCAGAGAATGAGAAATGTAATCAACAAAGGTCTTACAGAAGAAAATATTTTAAATGGCTGTAAACAGGCATTTATAGGTGGTTGGAATAAGGTAAAATTATACTTTATGTTAGGTCAGCCAACGGAAACAAATGATGATGTAGACGGTATCATGGATTTGTGCGAAAAAATTGCTGAACTTTATTATGAAACAGTTCCAAAAGAAGAACGACATGGAAAGTGCCAGATTACAGCAAGTACCTCATTTTTCGTGCCAAAGCCATTTACACCTTTTCAGTGGGCACCAATGTGTACAGCTAAAACATTTTTAGATAAGGCTCACAAAGTAAATGACAAAATGAAAACTTTATTAAACAGAAAAAGTATCAGATATCACTGGCATGAATCTGACATTAGTATTTTGGAAGGTTTACTTGCAAGAGGTGATAGAAAATTATCAAAAACTCTTTTGAGAGTATACGAAAAAGGTGGTATTTATGATGCCTGGTCAGAGTATCACAACAGACAGATTTGGGACGAGGCAATTGAAGAAACTAATATAGACATGGATTTCTATATTACAAGAGAACGTAGCGATGACGAAATATTCCCTTGGGATTTTATAGATACAGGAGTAACAAAGAGATTTTTATTAAACGAATGGCACAATGCTCAAAATGAAAAAGTAACTCCGAACTGTAGAATGCAGTGCTCAGGTTGCGGAGCTGCAAGTTTTGGAGGAGGTGTATGTTTTGAAAATTAGAATTAGATTTGAAAAACAGGGCCAAATGAAATTTATAGGTCATTTGGATATGGTTAGATATTTTCAAAAAGTTATGAGACGTGCCAATGTTGATATTTGTTATTCAGAAGGCTTTTCCCCACATCAGAAAATGTCTTTTGCTGCCCCTTTAAGTGTTGGCGTAATTAGCAAAGGAGAGTATTTTGATATTGAGGTAAACAGCTCTCTTTCAAGTAAAGAAATGATTAAAAACATCAATGCTCAAAATGTAGAGGGTGTAAAAGTTGTAAGTTATAAAGAGTTACCAGAGGGTGCAAAAAACGCCATGTCAATTGTGGCAGGAGCAGATTATTTTGTTTACACAGACTTATTTACCGAAGAACAGGTTAATGACTTTTATGCACAGGATGAAATCAACATTCTTAAGAAAACAAAGAAAAGTGAGAAAATAGTAGACATAAAGCCAATGATTCATGAAATGAAGTTTAATGAAGATGGTATTTTTATGAAAGTATCTCAGGGGAGTGCGGCTAACCTGAAACCTGATTTGGTAATGAGTGCATTAGAACAGTTTACAGGAGCTAAGTTACCGGAATTTGTTCAATATGAGCGTTTGGATATGTATTGTTTAGAAAATGATAAATTGGTTTCTCTTAGTGAAATTGGAGGAAACATTGAGTAATATTTTAGTAGTATCAAAAGTAAGAAATAAAATATTAGGTTTTCAATTTGAAGAAAATAAATTAAGTAGAATTTATAATTTGGAAAACAAATCTCTTGTTGGAAACATTTATGTTGGTTACGTTAAGGATATTGTAAAAAATCTTAATGCGGCTTTTGTGGAAATTGATGGCGAAAGTAAAGGTTTTTTATCTCTCAAAAATTATCCTCATAAAATAAAACAGGGTGACAAAATTCTTGTTCAGGTAGCCGGTGATAAGGTTAAGACTAAGGATTATCTTCTTACCTGGAAACTTAATATTTCTGTTGGTAGTGTTATTTTGACTGTTGGAAACAATAATTTTAGTATTTCAAAAAAAATAGATGACAGTTTGTTAAGAGAACAGTACAAGAATAGTTTCTCCCATTTCTGTACTGATGAATATGGTTTTATTTTAAGAACAAATGCCCAAAGCAAAGACTTAAAGAATTTAGAAAATAATATAAATGAAGCTATTGAAATATACAATCAAACAGTTAATAAATTTAATTTCTTAAAGGCTAAAACCCTTGTTTACAAAAAAGATAAACAGTTGGAAGTACTTGAAGATTTTGTATTAAAAAAAGATGGTATGGTTATTACAGATGTTGAACAGATATATGAAAGCTTGAAAGCAGCAGATATTTGTGCTTCTTTTAACGACGAAAAGAAAATAAATCTTATTAATAAATATTCTTTGGAAAAACATTTGAAAAACAGTTTAAACAGGCATGTCTGGTTGAAATCAGGCGGTTATTTGATAATAGAACATACTGAGGCGATGACTGTAATTGACGTTAACACAGGTAAGGCTGATTTCAAATCAAACAGAGATAAAACCATACAGAAAATTAATGAAGAGGCTGCAAAAGAAATTTCAAGACAGCTGCAAATTAGAAATATATCAGGAACAATTATTGTTGATTTTATTGGTTCAGATGAATTAAAAAACGGAAATCTTATAGCTGTAATGAGGCAGGAAGTTAAGAAAGATTATGTAAGTTGTAGTGTTGTTGATATTACAAAACTTGGTTTAATGGAAATAACAAGAAAGAAACAGGAACAGCCATTATATGAAATATTTAGTGAAGCTAAATGATAATTAAAGTGTCTTTTCTAAAGAGAAAAGTTACGGAAAGGAATTTGCTTATGAGAAAATTAAAAAAAATAGCATATTTATTTTTGACAGTAATTATATGTGTAATATTTATTGGATGTGGAAAAAAAGTCAAAAAAAACTCCACAGTTGATTTGTCATGGTATATTAACTTTTCATGGTTTTCAGGTGACTGGGGAAATAATATGGTTTCAAAAGCTATCACAGAAAAAACAGGTTGCTCCATATCTTTTGTTACACCAACAGGTGATCCTAACGAAAAATTAGATGCAATGATTTCCAGTGATACTTTGCCTGACCTTATAACGTTAGGCTGGTGGGAATCTGGAATTGCTCAGATGATAAATGAAGGGAAGGTTTATGCTTTAGATGAACTGTCAGAAAAATATGATACATATTTTATGAAAGTAGTAGATGATGCAGTTGTGAGCTGGCATAAGAGCGATGATGGGCATTTATATAAATATCCAAACTCTGCATGTGCCCCTTCTGATTACAGCAAGTACGATAATTTAGCTTCCAATGAGACTTTTTTAGTAAGAAAAGATATATATGAGGCAATTGGTTCACCAGACATGACAACTCCTGAAGGGTTTGAAAAAGCTGTTGAGAAAGCTGCCAAAATGTATCCTACCGTAGATGGAAAAGAAATGATACCGGTGGGATGTACCCAATTTAATGACAGAGGTTGTGATTCTTTTGACAATTATCTTTTAGATTTTCTTGCAGTTCCTTATACAGACAAAAATGGTAATGCCATTGACAGACTAAAAGACGAAAGTTATGTTGCATGGCTTAAAACCTATAATCGTCTTGCCCGTAAAGGTTTGTTAAAAGATGATATTTTTGTTGATTCAAGAGCGCAAATGTCAGAGAAAATACTAAATGGTCAGTATTTTTGTATGATTTATCAATACACTGACATAGCTGACCAGGAAAAAGCTTTATACAAAGAAAATCCTGATAGCATTTACATAGCTGTAGATGGCCCGAAAAATTTAACTGGTGATGATTATACACTGCCGGGTACAAGTGTAAATGGTTGGACAGTTACATTAATTTCAAAAAACTGCAAGAATCCTGATAAAGCTATTAAACTTTTGTCCTATTTAATTAGTGAAGAAGGTCAGAAAATGACATGGCTGGGTGTAAAAGGTAAAACTTGGGATTATAATGAAGAAGGCCGGCCTGAAATGAAAAAAAAAGTAAAAAAATTACTATATTCAGACAGAACAACTTTTGATAAAAAATATGGTGCTGATTCATGTTATTGGATGATGCAAAACGATGCAATGGGTGCACAGTGGATTAAAGACGATGAGGATAATCCGGTAACCCAGTTGAAGCAATGGACGCTTCCATATACTACCTATGTAGGGCAGTATACAATAACATTAGATGATTCAACAAAAATAGGAAAAACAAAGAATTCAATTGAAGGTTTGTGGGGAGCAACACTTCCTAAATTATTGCTGGCAAATAGTGACAAAGAATTTGACAGTATATACAACACGTTTATGAAAAAAAGGTACAATATGGGCTTTGAACAGGTTTTAAAGGCGTATACGAAACAGATGAAAATTAACATAAAAAAATTAGGATTGGATAAATGAAAAATAAGAAAATAAGAATTTCATTATGTAATAAAATAATACTTATAATTGTAGTTGCCTTATTTGTATGTACCTGTCTTTGGACATCTGTTATGTTTTTTAATATTTCGAATAATGCCAGAGAAGTAGCATTAACTGACGAAAAAAACAATATGTATAATGTTTCGGCTCAGTTAAAAGATGTTGAAGAAACCTGCTATCTGGTAAGACAGTTAGTTTTGCAGAAAAACAGAATTTTTGAATATATTCAGAAGGTACAAAATAACCAGGATTACAAAGGTGTTGAAAAATTAGATTTTTATAAAAATGAAATTGGCTCAATAGATGCAATGGTAGATATTAATCCATACATATATAATGTTAAGGTTTATGCCAATGCAAATGTTACTGAAAAAGCTCCAAGTTTTTATAAACTTAACCGTTTGCAGCAACAGGAATGGTCAAATAGTTATGAAAATAATAAATGGGTGTTTGATTATAAGGAAAACAAGTATGGAGTAATTGGTAAAACACGACTGGCAGCTATTATAAAAAATGTTACTGATGAAACAGGAAGATTGGTTGCTGTAGTAGAAGTGTCTACGGAATTAAAAAATTTATTTTTGGACTTTGACAAAAACGATAACAATGAATTTACATGTTTTATTTCAAATAAAGGTGAAGTCTATGCTTCAGGTAAAAATAAGAAAACAGTAGATGAGAATATAAATGAAGTTAAACAAATTTGTAAATCAGATAAAAATAATACAATTACAAGAAAATTTAATGGTGAAACATCAATAGTTTCTACAGTATACTCTAATTCTTTAGGTGGAACTTATGTTAGAATTGTTGGCACAAAGAAAATTGTTAATTCCTATTATAAAAGTCAGCTTCTTTATTTTATAGTTGTATTTCTATCAATGATTGTCTTTATTTTTATTGTGGCAATTTTAATAAAGAATTCTTTTTCAAGATTTAATAACCTAACAAAAGAAGTAAGTGAAATAAAAAATGGCAACATCATTAAATTAACTGAAAAGGGTAATGATGAAATATCAGAGTTAGGTAAACAAATTAATAAAATGGTATATTCTCTGGAAAAATTAAATGAAGAGAATATTGAAAGACAGTTGCTTGCCAAAAATGCAGAGATACGTTCCCTTCAGAACCAAATTAATGCACATTTTATGTATAATGTTTTGGAAACAATAAAAATGATGGCTGAAATAAAAGAAGAATATGTAATCAGTGACGCAATTACTACTTTAGGAAATATGTTTAGATATAGTATGAAATGGTCATCAGGAATGGTAGAATTAAAACAGGAAATTCTTAACATACAAAATTATTTAAGTTTAATGAATTTAAGACAGGATTACGAAATCTTTTTGTCGTTAAATGTACCGGCAGAACTTTTACATATCAAAATTCCTAAAATGTCCCTGCAGCCAATTGTTGAAAATTCTGTAAATCATGGTATCGAGGAAATGGCTGAGGACACTACAATTTACATAAAAGTTTTTAAAGAAGAAAATAATGTTATAATTGAAGTATCTGATATGGGAATTGGTATGAGTCAGGAAAAACTTAATGAATTAATTAGAAGCATTAATTCAAAAGAACAGATTTCGGATGACAAAGAACATGGAAGAGCTTTGTATAATGTTCAGCAGAGAATAAAGATGTATTTCGGAAAAGAATATGGTTTGCAGATTTTTTCTCAGGAAGGTGCTTATACAAAAGTTTCAATATGTATTCCGAATGATGAAACATTGTAATTCTTAAACAAAACTTAAGAAAAATTTTTGAAAGGTTCGGTATTAATATGAAAACACTTTTGTTAGTGGAAGACGAAAAACTAATAAGACAGGGAATCCGCTCTATGATTGAACGTTCGGGTGTAGATATTGAAGAAATTATTGAGTGTAATAACGGAGAAAAAGCATTAGAAGTTTTAAAAGAACAGCCAGTGGACGTAATGTTTACAGACATTAGAATGCCTAAAATGGACGGCATAACATTGGTAGGCGAAGTACAAAAATTGGATGAAAAACCACTTATAGCTGCAATTAGTGGCTTTGATGAGTTTGATTATGCAGTAGAAATGCTTAGAAATGGTGTTAAGGAATATATTCTAAAGCCTGTTGATAGAAACAAAATACAGGAAGTATTGGAAAAATTTGACAGTATAATAAATGAAAGAGAAAATCAGCAGAAAAAAAATAAAAAGAACGCATACAGACAACTTCAGTATATGTTATTTTATGATACTGTTACAGACGTTGAAATTGAAAATATCTGTCTCATAGTTAACCAATACATACCTTTAAGTAATTTCATTGTTTTTTGTTTCGGAAAGAAAGAAGAGGACATTGATTTAACTGTTACTAATAAGTATTATTATGTTCAGGGGCAGGAGTATTTGGATATTATTATATGTAATCCAAAATACAAAGACGAAGTCTTAAAAAAATTGGAAAATCATAATATTGGCATAAGCAATGTATATTACAATTTTATGGATGTAAGACAGGCATTTTGTGAAGCTGCTGAAATGCGTAGAACAGCATTTGAAACCTGTACACCAATTGTGGATGCTACTACATATACAGTAATGGAAAAAGAATACGGTTATGGTGTTAAGTTGATGATGCAAACAGCAAATCTTATCTGTTCAAACAAATTAAATGAAGCTTTGGAACAGTTGGAGATATTTGTTGAAGGTGTGAAGAATAGAAAGTATCCAATAAATGAATTTCAGGAACAAATGAAGCTTATTATTTTAACTACAATGAAAGTTTACGAGAAATCATTAAAAAACAAGGAACATGAAGTTTTCGAACTTCTTGATATTTTTTCATACCAGAATATTGATGAATACATGGATGTTGTACGTGGTTGGATTAAAGGTTTTGATGAACTGGTAAGTGACAACATTGATGAACAGAAAACAGGCTTAAAAATGCAAAAAGCCATTGAATACATAAAAGAAAATTATGCTACAGATTTGAATATGGCAGTAGTTTCAAATTATATATCAATGAATTATTCACTGTTTTCATTTAATTTCAAGCAATACACAGGTACCAATTTCGTAAATTATCTAAAGAATTTCAGAGTGGGACAGGCAAAGAAACTTTTAACAGAAACAGATATGAAGGTAAATGAAATTTCAAGAGCTGTTGGTTACGAGCATGAGAAACATTTTATGAAAACTTTTAAGAGTATAACCGGTCTTACACCATCACAGTACAGAAATAATCTAGGTTAGTCTTATAACAGGTTAATCTTATAATACGAAATAAGGACTGTAAGACATAGATAACATAAGAATTTTAACAGTTTTATGTTAGGTAGATAAAAAGGAGATATTATGAAAAAAGGAAAAAAAAAGATGCTAATAAAGATTTTATGTGTAATTATATTTTTAGGCGTAATTGGAACATTAACAGTTGTAGGAATTAATTTATACGTTACAGGTTCTGTAAAAAGCAGAATAGTTACAGTTGAAAAATGCAAGAATTTAGATGCTGACTGCATAATAGTTCTTGGAGCAGGAATCAGAAAAGACGGTAGTCCTACATGGATTTTAGAAGACAGAATTATTGTGGGAGACCAATTATACAAAAATGGTGCCGCATCAAAAATCATTATGTCAGGCGACCATGGCAGAGCCAACCATGATGAAGTCAATACAATGAAAGACTATGCAATTAATGAAAATGTACCATCTGAAGATATTTTTATGGATCACGCAGGCTTTGAGACTTATGATACAATGTACAGAGCCAAAAATGTTTTTGGAGCAAAAAAAGTTGTTATAGTAACTCAAAAATATCATCTATACAGAGCACTCTATATTGCAAAGAAAGTTGGGTTGGATGCTTATGGTGTACCATGCGATTTAAGAAAATATAGCAAGAAAATGACTTATTGGCGATTTAGAGAGTGTTTTGCCAGAGTTAAATCATTTGGTAAATGCATTACAAAGCCTACTTCTAAATATTTAGGAGACAAAATAGATTTAACAGGCAGTGGCGATGTGACAAACGACAAATAATAATATATACAATTAATATTATTGGTAAAACAAAAATAGGGACAGGGAGATTATTATGGACAAGAAATCAATTAATGAATTAAGAAGAAGACTTAAAAAAGACGGTTGTACCTTTACAAAAATATGCGGCTGCTACATTGACGATAACAAAAATAAAGTAACTAATTTGGACGAAATATTTTTAAATCTTGAAGATGAAGAATACTTTAAATATTTAGAAATTGCAAAAAAAGTTTTGTCAACAAACGTGGGAAATAATATCTTAGAACTTAATTTTCCATTAGAAGAAGAAAAGCCGGGTGGCCATCAGCAGTTTCTTTTAGGACTAAAGAAAAGTGGTTTGAAGGATCAGGGGATTCTTGATACTTTTTACGATATGGTAATTGAAAAATACAATTCTCTTGGCAATTACTTAATTTTATTGTTCCATGACGTATACGATGTTATGACAAAAACAACAGATAACAATAAACTTGATGAGTCAGAAGAAGTTTACGAATATATAATTTGTGCCATTTGCCCTATGGTTTTATCAAAGCCGGGACTTGGCTATAACAAGGATAAAAATAAAATAAGCACATTAAATCGTGAGTGGTTTGTGGGAATGCCTGAAACAGGTTTTGTTTTCCCTGCATTTATTGATAGAAGCAGTGATATTCACTCAGTTTTAATGTATACTGCCGACTCAAAAAATGTTCATACAGAGATGATTGAAGATATTCTTGGTTGTAGAGAAAAATTAACATATGCTCAACAACAGGACGTTCTAACAGACATGGTACTTGAAGTTACAGGCGAGGATATGGTAAAAGATGTAATGGATACTGTAAACATTGAACTTGCTCAAGTTTCAGATGAAAATCCTGAATCTTACGTGTCAAAAGAACATATAAAAAGTGCTTTAGAACATGCAGGCATTGCAGAAAACAAAGCTGTAAACATTGGTGATCAATATATGTCATCAATTAATACAGAAGAAGTTCCATTAATCGGCGATATTGTTCCAAACAAAGCACAAAAAATTGTTAAGGATAATAATGAAAAAGAGCTTCTCAAAGAAGAAATTAAAGATTTAAATAGAAAAATTGCCTCAATAGAGGAGACAAATGATAACAATGAACAATTGACTGTTGATGAAGGTGAAATAATAATCACTGTTAATTCAGAAAAGAAAGAGTTAATTCGAAGAGAAAACATTGACGGTGTTAATTGTGTGGTTATTCCGGTTTCGGAATCTGACCATGTAAAAATAAATTAATTAAAGGAGGAAGTTATATGAAAAAACGTATAACAAAAATTGCAGCATTATTATTAGCTGTAATTATGGTATTTACAGGCTGTGCACAGGTTGATGTAAACATGAAACTTAATTCAAACGGTACAGGTAATGCAGAAATGCTAATCACTATTAATAAGTCACAGGCAAACGAAGCACTTAAAAAAATGGGGGCAACTGATTCCGAGATTAATAATTTTTGGAGAGAATATCAAAATCAGCTTAAAGAAAATACCGCATCAAGCAATGTAACATATAGTGAGGAAGTTATTGATGGAAAATCTTACATAAAACTTCAGAATAAGCAAACATTAAGAAAAGGCAAGCTGACTGTTGATTATGGTGCAGGTCCAAACAGTTATTTATCAACTGAAACAGTTTATCAGTTAATTAAACCTGAAACTGTAGACAGTGCTGCGGATTTATCTGCAGTAAACACAGATGATATTGAAATGAATATTACATTTACTTTCCCAAAAGAAATTGTATCAACTAACGGTACATTATCTGCAGATAAGAAAACAGTATCATATAAGGTGGCATTAGACAAAACAACAGAACTTTTTGCTACAACAAATAAAAATGAAACAATGGCAAGTGTTAAAGCAAAAATTAAGAAGGCAAACACAATTGCAAATACAAAAATAACTAAAACAAAAGTTAAGAAAACTTCAGCTAAGGCAAAGACTACATCGGCTACAATTAAATTCAAGAAAGTAAGTGATGCAGTTTCTTATGAAGTTCAGTGTTCAACAAGTAAAAAGTTTACAAAGGCAAAAACTTTAACTACAAAGAAAACTTCTTATACAGTTAAGAAGCTTAAAAAAGGCAAGAAATATTATGTAAGAGTTAGAGCTAAGAAGTTGAATCTTATTGAAGATGATGTTTACAGTAAGTGGGTGAAAAAGTCTTTTAAGGTTAAGGCAAATAAAAAAGCAAAAAAATAAGTAAAAAACAACATGAAAAAGTTTGACAAGTAAATTAGTGTATGCTATTATACTATGGTATGCCGCTCAGTGTGGTTATAAGTATTGCTTTTGCAATCACCGAAACTGGCGAGTAATGAGTAATAGGAGGTGCCCATAATGTACGCAATTATAGCAACAGGTGGTAAACAGTACAAAGTTTCAGAAGGCGAAACTATCAAGGTAGAAAAGCTTGGTGCTGAAGCTGGTTCTAAGTTTACTTTTGATCAGGTTCTTTATGTTGACGGTAAAGTTGGAAATCCAACAGTTGAAGGAGCTACAGTTGAAGCTACAGTAGTTGGAGATGGTAAGGCTAAGAAAGTTATCGTTTACAAGTATAAGAGAAAAACTGGTTATCATAAAAAGAATGGTCATAGACAGCAGTATACAGCAGTTACAATCGACAAGATTAACGCTTAATCAGGTGGTTTTATGACAAGAATAACCATTTATTGCAGAGACAATACATACATTGGCTTTTGTATGGAAGGACATTCCGGATATGCAGATGCAGGAGAAGATATTGTTTGTGCAGGACTATCAGTTCTCGCTATTAATTTTGTGAATTCAATTGAACAGTTAACATCAGATGAATATACTCAGTTTGAGCATGAAGACGATGGTATAATAGATTTTGAATTTTCCAATAATATTAGTAAAGAAGCTGAACTTTTAATAAAGTCTTTAGTTTTAGGACTAGAGCAGTTAGAGAAAGAATACAAAGATTTTATAACATTAGATTATAAGGAGGTATAGCTATGATGAAGATGAACCTTCAGTTCTTCGCTCATAAAAAAGGTATGGGTTCTACAAAGAACGGTAGAGACTCAGAATCAAAGAGACTTGGCGCTAAGAGAGCAGACGGACAGTTTGTTAAGGCTGGAAACATTCTCTATAGACAGCGTGGAACAAAGATTCACCCAGGCGTAAATGTTGGACGTGGTGGTGACGATACATTATTTGCTACTTCAGACGGAATCGTAAGATTTGAAAGAAAAGGTAGAGACAGAAAGCAGGTTTCTGTATACCCTGTAGCTGAATAATTAAACACAGACACTATTAGGCTTCAAGTCAGTTTTGATTTGAAGCCTATTTTAACATTAAAAGGTAACTCATTATTTATATTAACAATACAATCGTGGAGGATTATTATGTTTGCAGATTTTGCAAAAATTTTCATACAGTCAGGAAAAGGTGGAGATGGACATGTATCTTTCAGACGTGAAATATATGTTCCAAATGGTGGTCCTAATGGCGGAGACGGTGGAAAAGGCGGAGACGTTATTTTTCAGGTAGATAAAGGACTTAACACTTTATATGAATTTAGACATAAACATAATTTTAAAGCAGAGCCGGGACAGGAAGGTGGCAAGCAGAACAAAACAGGAAAAAACGGTGCAGACCTTATTATAAAAGTTCCTGAAGGAACAATTGTCAGAGAAGAAGAAACAGGAAAAATCGTAGCAGATATGAGTGGTGATAATCAGAGAATGATTATCTTAAAAGGTGGTCGCGGTGGTAAAGGAAACCAGCATTATGCAACAGCAACAATGCAGGCACCACAGTATGCACAGCCTGGACAAAAGAGCATGGAATTAAATGTTACACTTGAACTTAAAAGTATTGCAGACGTTGGTCTTGTAGGATTTCCAAATGTTGGTAAATCGACTTTGCTTTCAAGAGTAACAAATGCAGATCCAAAGATTGCCAATTATCATTTTACAACATTAAATCCAAACCTTGGTGTTGTAGATTTAGATGGTGGAAAAGGATTTGTTATTGCTGATATACCGGGACTTATTGAAGGTGCTTCAGAAGGTGTCGGGCTGGGACATCAGTTTTTAAAACATATTGAAAGAACAAAAGTTATTATTCATATGATTGATGCAGCCTCAGTAGAAGGTAGAGACCCAATAGCTGATATTAAGGCAATTAATAATGAATTAGAAAAATATAATCCTGATTTATTAAAAAGACCACAGGTTATTGCAGCTAACAAAATTGATGCAATTTATGGTGATACAAATGAAGTAATCGACAAAATTAAAGCTGAATTTGAACCTGATATTAAGGTTTATCCTATATCGGCAGTTAGTGGTAAAGGCTTAAAAGAACTTCTTTTCTATGTAAGAAGTTTATTAGATCAGTTTGATGATGCACCTGTTGTATACCAACAGGAATATAATCCTGAAGACTACATTATTACATCAGAATTACCATACACAGTTGAAAAAGTTGAAGATGGTTTATATGCTGTTGAAGGACCAAAAATCGAAAGAATGCTTGGTTATACTAACCTTGAGTCTGAAAAAGGCTTCTTGTTCTTCCAGAAATTTATGAAGGACAATGGTATTCTCGAACAGTTAGAAGAATTAGGAATTGAAGAAGGTGACACAGTTAAGTTATACGGTCACCAGTTTGAATATTACAAGTAAGGAGTAGATTATGAATAGCAAACAAAGAGCTTATTTACGAAAAATCTCTGCTACAATCGATCCAATTTTTCAGGTTGGAAAATCTGCTGTAACACCTGAAATTACAGCTGCAATTGATGAAGCATTAGAGAAACGTGAAATTATAAAGTTAAATGTTTTGAAAAACTGCTTATATGAACCAAAGAACATTGCAGAGGTTATTGCTGACAGAACCCGTTCTACAGTTGTTCATGTAATCGGAAGAAAAATTGTCTTATATAGACCTGCAAAGGATGAAAAAGACAGAAAGATTATTCTTCCATAAGTTTAGTGGAGTTATTATGAAAATAGGAATTTTAGGTGGTACATTTGATCCCATTCATAAGGCACATATATATATGGCAAAAGAAACTTTAAAACAGCTTAAGTTAGATAAAGTATATATCATGCCTTCACCATGTCCACCACACAAAAATACAAAAAATATTACATCAGATTTTCATCGTGTAAACATGATTAAGTTGGCGGTAGCTAATGAAAAAAATGTTGAGTTTTTTGACTACGAGTTAAAGAACCACTTAAGTTACACAGCTGACACTTTAACCAAACTAAAATCAGAGCATAAAGAAGATGATCTTTATTTTATAATTGGCGGCGATTCTGCTGCAACTTTTACTAGCTGGTATCAGCCAGCTGTGATTCTAAAAAATGCCAATTTGGTTATTGTTAATAGAAAGGATGAAAATCAATTTAATATAGAAAGTATAGTTGAAAAGATTAAAGAAGAAGTGGCTGCTAATGTTTATTTACTTAATGTTAAGGAGTCTGATATTTCATCCAGTGATATACGAACACAAAAAATAGAAGCTGCAAAAGATTTATTGCCTAAAGGTGTATATGAGTATATTGTAGAAAATAATCTCTATACAGATGGAAATATAAATAAGGCATGGTCTCTTAGCAAAATTAAGGCAGATTTGAAAAATGTCTTAAACAAACACAGATATGAACATACTTTAGGTGTGGCAGAAACAGCAAAGAAAATGGCAGAAGCCTTTAACGTTAATCCAAATACAGCGTATTTAGCCGGTATATTACATGACTGTGCTAAATACTATTCAGATTCACAGTTACTTAAATGTTGTAAGGATAACAATATTTTAGTGACAGACTATGAAGAAAAAGCACCATATCTTCTGCATGGAAAAGTTGGCGCTTTTATTGCAAAAACAAAATATGGTATAGTAGATGAGAATGTTTTAAATGCTGTTATTTGGCATACTACCGGTAAGGAAAACATGTCTGATTTAGAAAAAATAATTTTCTGTGCTGACTATATTGAACCAGGTAGAATTGTGCAGCCTAATTTAGAATATCTAAGAAGCATTTCGCTTCAAAATTTAGATTTGCTGACTTATAGTATTTTAAAAGATACATTGGATTATTTGAAAAGTAAAAATCAAATTATTGACAGCTACACGCAGAAAGCATTTGACTACTATAAAAACAAATTAGGAGAATAAAATGGAATCAAGAGAATTAGCAAAAATTGCATATAATGCATTAGATGAGAAAAAGGGAATTAATATTTCAATTATTGATATTTCAGAAATTTCAACTTTAGCTGATTATTTCATTATTGCAGGCGGTAATAACGAAAATCAGGTTAAGGCATTAGCTAACAGCGTTGAAGAAGAAATGTATAAAGTTGACTGCAAGCCAAAACATATTGAAGGTTTTGATAACGCTAATTGGATATTAATGGATTTTAGTGATATTATTGTTCATGTTTTTAATGAAGAAGACCGATTATTCTATGATTTAGAAAGAATCTGGCGTGATGGAAAACATTTGGAAGTTACAGATTTATAAAATTATCTATAGAAATTTAGATAACGTTTCTTTTATAATATTAGGTTTATAAAATTATATTAATAATTAAAATTTAAGATATTGTATTTTTTACGTTAGATGTATTTGTTTATATAATTTTCAGTATATTATTGTATTTATTAGGAGGAAAAAATATGTGGGCATATGAAAGTGTTTTTTATCAAATATATCCTTTAGGATTTTGTGGCGCACCTTTGGAAAATGATGGCAACTTACAGCATCGTATTAAAAAAATACATGACTGGATTCCACACATAAAGAAAGTTGGTGCAAATGCAATTTATTTTTCTCCGCTATTTGAGTCAGATACTCATGGATATAATACAAGAGATTACAAAAAGATAGATGTAAGATTAGGCACAAATGAAGATTTTAAAGCGTTGTGTGAGGATTTACACAATAATGGCATAAAAGTTGTTTTAGACGGTGTTTTTAATCATGTGGGACGTGGATTTGAACCATTTATGGATGTATGTAAGAATAGAGAAAATTCACCATACTTAAACTGGTTTCACATAGACTTAAACGGCAATTCCAACTATAATGACGGCCTATGGTATGAAGGTTGGGAAGGCAACTATGATTTAGTTAAATTAAATCTTCAAAATAACGATGTTGTGGAATATTTATTAGATGCTGTTTCTTTTTGGATAAATGAATTTGGCATAGATGGCATCAGATTAGATGTTGCATATTGCCTTGACTTTGATTTCTTAAGAAGATTAAGACGACATGTTGATTCTTTAAAAGAAGATTTCTTTTTAGTTGGAGAAATGCTTCATGGTGACTATAACCAGAGAATGAATGATGAAATGCTTAATTCAGCAACAAATTATGAATGTTATAAAGGTCTTTATTCAAGTTTTAACAGTATGAATATGTTTGAGATTAATCATTCATTGCTACGTCAGTTTGGACCTGAGCAATGGACATTGTATAAAGGAAAACATTTATTGTCTTTTGTGGACAATCACGATGTTACAAGAGTTGCAAGCATTCTGACAAATGAAAAACATTTACCACTTATATATGCCTTAATGTTTGGCATGCCGGGGATACCATGTGTTTATTATGGCAGCGAATGGGGAACAAAGGCAGATAAGTCTCAGGGAGATCCTGCACTTAGACTTTCATTTGACCAACCGGAATTTAATGAACTTACACAATTTATCAGTAATTTAAGTGCAGCAAAGAAAAACAGTGTTGGCTTAAATTATGGTGATTTTACATCAGTGCTTTTAACAAATAAACAGTGTATTTTTAAGCGCGCTACTGAAAATGAAACAGTTTATGTTTGCATTAACGCAGAAGAAAATGCCTTTGATGCATACTGTGAAGTGAAAAATCACACATATACGGATTTAATTACAAATACACCTATGGAAATAGGAGAATGCTTTAAAATGCCGGGATATAGTGCATTTTATTTAATGAATTAAGTTTAAAATAAATTTCATATTTAATTAATAAAACTATTATAGATTAATATATGTAATACTAGGAAAGGAAGTGCTATTATGGCAAGAGAAATGGTTCCTGTAACATTACTTACAGGTTATTTAGGAGCAGGTAAAACAACATTATTAAATCAGGTACTTACAAACCAGAAGGGTTATAAAGTAGCCGTTATCGTTAATGATATAGGTGAAGTAAATGTAGATGCATCTCTTATTGCAAAGGGCGGACAGGCTACATTACAGGATCAGAATCTTGTACCTCTTCAGAATGGATGTATATGTTGTACATTAAGTACAGATTTAATTAATCAGATTATAGATTTGGTACAGTCAGGAAAATTTGACTATATTTTAATTGAAGCAAGTGGTATTTGCGAACCTATTCCAATTGCTCAGTCAATTTGTATGTTAGATGGTTCTTATGACAAGAGAGCAAAATTAGCAAGACTTGATAATATCGTTTCTGTAGTTGACGTAGCTAGAATGGCAGACGAATTTGGTTGTGGTGACAATCTTGTAAAAGATGATATTGATGAAGAAGATATTGAAAATCTTTTAATTCAGCAGATTGAATTCTGTAATACAATTATTTTAAATAAGGTTGACACAGTTACACCTGAACAATTAGCTAAAGTAAAAGCGATTATTAGAACACTTCAGCCTAAGGCTGTTATGTTTGAAACTAATTATGGTGAAATTGATGTTGATGAAATTCTTGATACAAAGAGATTTGATTTCGAACAGGCAAGTATGTCAGCAGGTTGGATTCAGGAATTAGAATCATTTGATAATGAAGAACATCATGAAGAAGATGACCATGAAGAACACGAGCATCACAATCACGATGAACATGAACATCATCACGATCACGACCATGAGGACGAGCACCATAAACATCATCATGACGAAGAAGATGACCATGAACACGAACATCATGACCACCATGACCATGAAGAAGGTCACCATCATGGACACCATCACCATCATCACCATGGAGAAGGTGAAGTTGAGGAATATGGTATTGGAACTTTTGTATATTACAGAAGAAAACCATTTGCAAAAGAAAAATTTGAAGACTGGTTAGATGAAATGCCAAAAACAATCATCAGAGCAAAAGGTATTATCTGGGCTGCTGAAAATAACAATGATGCATATATGTTTGAACAGGCAGGAAAACAGATTAACATTAGCAATGCGGGACAGTGGGTTGCAACAGCTCCTCGTAGAGTTAGAGCTAAAATGATGAAAGAAGATCCTACACTGGTAAATGATTGGGACGAAGAAGTAGGAGACAGAATGATTAAGGTTGTATTTATTGGCCATGATATGGATAAAGAGGCAATTATTGAAAGCCTTGATAAATGCTTAGCTTATTAATCAGATAATATGAGTAACAATATAAATAATTATATTATTGTTTCATTATAGTAATAAGCAATTAAAAGCTTATATAAAGTAAAAAACGTAGTTTTTAAATATCTAAAAACTACGTTTTTTATATACCTCATAATAATAAAATAATAATAAAACAATCAATTATTAAAAGAATTAATTTAATATAATTGTCTTAATATAACTTTTAATTCAATAAATTTAATATAATTGCAATCGTTACAACTATATTAGTTCTAAAATTCTTTTTATACTGTCTTACGATTCTTAAACTATCTTTCTTAAACTATCTTACGGTATAAAGCATATGCTTTACCAACGATTGTACAATCATCAACTATAATAGGATCCATATTGTCATTTTCAGGCTGAAGACGAATATAACCATCTTCTTTATAAAAAGTCTTAACTGTAACCGAATCATCTATTAAAGCAACTACAACGTCTCCGTTATTAGCAGAGTTGACCTTCTCTACAATTAGAAAATCACCGTCATAAAAACCAATATTAATCATGCTTTCACCTTGAATCTTTAAAATAAAAGTTTCATTGTTAGGTAGAAATTCTGTAGGAAGAGAAAAATAATCTTCGATATTTTCAACTGCAAGTAGTGGTTCACCGGCAGCAACACGTCCAATAATTGGAATATTAGTCATGTCTCTTCTTGTTAAACCGAATTCATCATCAATTATTTCGATTGCACGTGGCTTAGTAGGATCTCGTCTTATATATCCGTTCTCTTCTAATGTATTAAGATGTGAGTGGACGGAAGAAGTAGAGCGTAAGCCAACTCTTTCACATATTTCCCTAACTGTAGGTGGATAACCTTTTTTCAAAATTTCTTCTTTTATGTAATCTAAAATCAATTGCTGCTTTTCACTAATTTTTCCTGGCATAAAATTTTTTACCTCCTTTTTTCAAAAGTACCATTTATGGGACTACCTATATGATAATATTAACATAGTTCCTGATAAAAAACAACAAGATTTCGAAAATATGTTCGAAAAAATATTGACAAACGTTTGTTCGGATGATAATATAACATTACAGAACAAGAACAGATGTTCTTAAAGGGATAAGCAATACATACTAAAAGAGCTATGCGAGGAGGAAGATATAATGAATACAGGCAGAAGAGACGTGATTAAGAAAAGAAGAGTTAATCTGTTACGGAGAAGAATAGTTATTGTTGGTGTTACATGTATAGCAATGTTTTTAATATGTGCCACATTTGTTAATTTATATAATGTGAATGCAAATAATACAAGTAAGAATCCTTTATATAAATATTACACAAGTTACCAGATTGAACCAGGTGATACATTAACATCTATTGCTCAGAAGTACACAATTAATAGTGATGTATCTGTACAGGATTATATTGATGAGGTTAAGAAGAATAATAATCTTGTTAGCGATAAGATTAACAGTGGAAGTTATTTAGTTGTTTCATATTATTCAAACGAGTATAAATAAAGCTTGCCTTTATTTTATACCATATATATCTTTAGTTAGCCGCAAATGTTTAACGCACATATTCATTTGCGGCAATTTTTTTATATATTTACTATATTTGTGAGTAGTATTTGAATTAATTTTTTATTTAATTATGTTTAGATTTTCTTATTTTTAATCTTTTCTCAGTTTGACGGCGTTTCTGGCTTTGCGTCTACGTTCGTCTTCAATAGCTGCGTAATGTTTTTTTGTAGTATTTACATCCTTATGACCTAAAACATCTGCTACAAGATAAATATCACCGGTTTCCTTATAAAGAGCAGTGCCATAGGTACTTCTCAATTTATGAGGCGTAATTTTTTTCAAGTTAGTAACTAAGGAAGAATACTTTTTGACCAAATTTTCTACAGCTCTAACACCGATTCGTTTTTTTTGAATAGAAAGAAAGAGTGCATTTTCATGACCGGATATAGGAACAATTAATTTTCTTTCTTCAATATAGTCTAAGAGAGCTTTTTCAACTTCTTCACCAAAGTAAATAACGGTTTCGTTGCCACCTTTACGACGGATTTTTATACCGGAATTCTTAAAATCAATATCATTTATGTCAATACCAACACATTCAGAAACACGAATACCAGTTCCAAGTAAAAGAGTCAATATTGCTAAATCTCGTGTTTTAGTTTTAGCATGAAATTTCTGTTGAGATTTCGTTAGCTTATCGCCTGTGTCAACTTCATCAAGTAAATTGCCCACTTCATCAGCGTCTAATCTTATAATTTCCTTTTCATGGATTTTAGGCATACTTACAATAGAAGCAGGATTAGTCTTAATCATCTCTTTTTTATAAAAGTATTTGTATAATGTTCTAAGACAGGCAAGTTTTCGCATTATGCCACGTTCTTTGTTAATATGCTCCTTGCCATCTTCAGTTACATAATACTTTAAGTATTCAAGATATTCTTCGATATCTGTTGCAGTAATTTTATCTAAAATATCCAGTGGTAGAGAGGTGATTTCTTTATCTTCCACATTAGGATTATTTTCTTTTAAATAATTAAAGAAAACAATTAAATCATATCCATAACCAATACGTGTACGGGAAGAAGTAGTAGGCTCGATTCCTCTAAAAAAATCCTTGCAAAACCATGGTAATTTTTTTTGTAATTCCCTTAATTTTAATTCGTTATTTATTATTACCTGATCATGGTAATTTCTCGTTGTGTTATTTTTTTCAATGTTTGGCATATCTAAACTCCTTAAATATTTGGGTTAATCAAAACTCTTGTTACATAAAGCTGTAAAAATACTGTTTTTACAGTCTGGATTTCCTTTGGTTAATGTTTTAACTAAATTCTTTATATATTCTCGTTTTGTATGACCATCAACTGGACATGTATTTTTAGCAATCGGCAACTGATATTTATTTGCAAAGCCAATTACTTCCTTTTCAGGCACATACATTAACGGTCTGATGACTTTTAAATTAGTATTACTCAAATGAGTAACAGGAGAGAAGCAGTGGAACCGCCCTTCATACAACAACGACATAATAGCTGTTTCTATCATATCATCTTTGTGATGAGCATAAGCAATTGTATTGAAACCAAGCTCCTTTGCATGATTGTTTAAAGCCCCTTTACGCATTTTTGCACATAAAGAACATGGATTAGATTCCTTTCGCTTGTTAAAAACAATATCTGAAATTTGTGTTTCGACAATATGTAAATCAACATCTAAATTAGAGCAATAGTTCTTAATTTGATGGAAATCCTGTATACCAAAGCCTAAATTAATTGTTATACCAATTAAATCAAAGCTTTTAGGATAAAAGCGTTGAAGTTTTTTCAATGCATAAAGTAGAGTTAAACTGTCTTTACCGCCGGATATACCCACAGCAATTTTATCTCCATCATTTATCATATTATAGTTGTCTATTGCCTGGCGGACATAACTAAATAGTTTTTGTTCTTTCAAATTTAAACCTCCAAATTAAACAATATAGTGAATTATATATATGCTACGTTTATTAAGAATCTAAAAAAGACGAATAAAACCGTTTGCAGTTTTATTCGTCTTTTAATTATAGTATTAATCTAAATATAAATCGAACTAGCAATTGATAATTCTGTTAATAGACTAATTTAACTAATATATTCATTTATGCTTATTGTATTAAATATAAATATTTAATACAACCTTAAATAACGTTATATATAGCAAATTATAATTTCAAGAAGCAGATAATTTTTTTATCTATTTTACATTATTAATTAGATTTTTTTACTTATAACATAGAAAGCAGATAAAACTTATAATTAGAATAACACAACTATTCGCAAAAGACAAGTTTAACGAAAAGTATGTCAAAGAAAATAGTATAAAATATAGCTTAATAAGCTTTTTAAAGCACATTTTCAATTAAATTCTTAAAATATTCAGGAATAGGTGCTTCATATTCTACATATTCTTTTGTTGTAGGATGTATAAACCCAATTGTTTTTGCATGCAAACATTGTCCCTGTAATTTAAAGGGACATTTGTTATGGTTATAAACATCGTCACCAAGTAACGGATGATTTATGCTTGCCATGTGAACTCTAATCTGATGTGTACGGCCGGTTTCTAATTGAAACTCACATAAAGCGTATTTATCAAATTGTTTTAAAACTTTGTAATGGGTAACTGCATGTTTTCCGTTGCGTTCATTAATTGCCATTTCCTTACGTTTTGTAGGGTGTCTGCCAATTGGTGCATCTATTGTACCTTTAGTTTCATCGAAACGTCCCTGAACTATACCCCAATATTTTCTTGTAATTGTATGTTCTTTTAATTGTTCAGCAATAAAATTATGGCTGTAATCATTTTTACAAATTATTAAGGCGCCGGTTGTATCTTTATCAATTCGATGTACAATTCCAGGTCTTAAAACACCGTTAATGTTTGATAAATTGTCTTTACAATGATACATTATTCCATTAACCAAAGTACCTGTATAATGTCCTGGTGCAGGATGTACAACCAAATCTTTAGGTTTATTTACGATTAAAACATCATCATCTTCGTATATAATATCTAAAGGTATGTTTTCAGGCTCTATATTAGCTGTAACCGGCTCAGGAATATTAATTGTTATGCAATCATTTTCCTGAACTTTATAGTTTGCCTTAGACGATTTTTCATTAACTAAAACATCGCCATTTTTAATTAATTTCTGTATATAATTGCGGGAATTATTATCTAATAAATCTGTTAAATATTTGTCTAAACGTATATTTTTATTAGATGAATCCACGTAATAAGTTTCACACATATTTAATCTATTAATTCCTTTCAAGTCAAGTATATTATAACGTAATTTAATATTCGGAATGAATATTATTTACACAAATGTAATACTAATCTATATAAATTTAATGTTAATCTGTATGATTTTTAAATTAAAATAGTTAAATTTAAAATATTGAAACAATTTGTTTACTACATTTTGTTATCATTTTATTATTTTTAATGTTTCTTTAAAGAAATTATTGTGTTAAAATCTTCTTCATTAATTTTTAATATGCATAATAAAACAATTCCAATACATGAAATTGTTACATAACAGTCGGCAACATTGAAAACCGGAAAGTTAATTGGTTTAAAATAGATAAAATCAACAACATAGCCTTTTACTACTCTGTCAATTAAGTTCCCTACTGCTCCTGCCAGCAACATTGATAAAAATATATTTAAAATTAAGAATATTTTATTATTTGTTTTTTGATACAGTAAATTAACATTTCTACTGAAAATACATATAAAAAATATTGCAATTAAAGTAAATATAATAAACATTAATATTTTGCCGGAGAACATTCCCCAGGCTGCTCCTCTGTTTCCACCATCTAAATAATGTAATAATAATACATCTTTTATAATGTGAAAGTCATTTTTGCCTTTTAAAGCAATTATTGCAGCATATTTGCTTATCTGATCAATGAAAACTAAAAACAATGCAAAAACAAGCATTTTTAGGTTTGATTTTAATGTTTTATTCATTTACAATTACCTTTTTAACACTTTCTAATAAATCATTTTTTGAAATTTCACGGTTGATTGAGGCTTCACCTATGGAATTAGCTACGATAAACTTAATAATTCCTGAATCCATTTTTTTATCATTTAAAGTTGCTTCAACAACTTCTTTAGCCTTAATATCTGATGTCTCAATTGGCAACTTATATAATTTAAGTACATCTAATATTTCATGGTACTGGTCTTTGGTAATAAAACCTTTCTTGTATGATATGTATGATGCAGCGTTAATTCCAATTGAAACGCACTCTCCGTGTAAAAGAGAAAAGTTCTTTGTTTTTTCAATAGCATGGCCAATTGTATGGCCAAAATTAAGTAGTGCACGTTCGCCTTTTTCCTTTGGATCATTTTCAACAACACATCTTTTTATATTGCAGCTAACAAATAATAACTGACGTAATGTTTCATAATCTTTATTTAAAACACCATCAATATTTTCTTTAAGCCAGTTAAAATATTCACCGTCTTTAATAATACCATGCTTGATAACTTCGCCCATGCCTGATAAATATTCTCTTTCTGGAAGGGAATTTAAAGTGCTTAAATTCATATAAACTAATTTAGGCATGTAGAAAGCACCAACCATATTTTTGTAAGCTTTAAAGTCAACACCTGTTTTGCCACCAATGCTTGAATCTACCTGAGATAATAATGTTGTTGGAATTTGAACAAAATCAATACCTCTTAAATATGTTGCTGCAGTATAACCTGTCATGTCTCCTGTAACACCGCCACCTAGAGCAAGAAGCATATCGTTTCTGTCAAATTTATTTACGATTAAATCTTCGTAAATGTCGTTAATTGTATCCAAATTCTTATACTGTTCTCCAGCTTTAAATTCGTGTAAAATAATCTGTTTGCAGTGTGGCTTTAGGAGATTTGAAAGTTCTTCTCCATATAAAGGACCAACTTTTGATTCTGTAACGATGCATAATTTTCTGTTTTTTATGTTAAATTTTTCTAATTCTACTAAAAGATTTGTAAAAGAATCTGAGAAAACTATGTCGTAGCATGGCTTTTCCTCGTAGTTTACTGTTATTCTGTTTGATAAGTTTTCTAATGCCTTTATCATTTCTGTCTCCTTATTTATTATGTATTTGATATTAATTATTCATAAACTCTTATTTTAATTAAATTTCTACCTTTTTTCGTTTCTTTAAGCACACCATCATAAATAAATCTACCCTTGCCTCTTACAGATACAATATCGCCTTCTTTAACAGTTGCTCCATTAGATGTGGTTGATTTTCCGTTGATGAAAACTTTTTTCTCTTCAATTAATGGAATAATACTGTTTCTGGTTGCTTTAAAAGCAGTTGCAATAAGACTGTCTAAACGTACATTAGAAATAGTTCCCATTACTTCTCTTAAGTTAGGAACAATTTCTAAATCAGTTGAATCTGACAAATTGATTTTTATTTGAGTGTGTTTTATTTTAAATAAATTATCAATTATATAATCAGCAATATCTTCTTTACAATAAACATAAGCATCTTTTTCCTTAGTAAAAATATCGCCGATTTTACTTCTGTTAATGCCTAAATTTAAAATAGCACCTAAATAATCCCTGTGACTTAAAGTGTCTGAAAATTTGGAATTAATAGGAGCTATGTGTAATACAGATATAGGAATATGTTCAGTATAATATATCTCCTGTGGAGAAAATACTAAAATCTTTCTTTCTGCATAATTATTACCTCCTGTAACATCTATATTAACAGGAGGTAATGTATTTTTTATTTGATTAAATATACTAAGTTCATTAATATTTAGAAAATCAGAATATGTATAAATATTACGGTCGTATGAAATACGAGCTAATTCTTTGATTCTGTTAGTTAAAAATAATTCGTCTTTGTTCATAATATTAACATGTCCCGGTTCTAATAACTTCCTCTGGAAGAATAATTATGTGATGAATAGTCACTTGTGCTGTCGTTTACAGAGTCCTGAAAATCACCCGTAATATCTACTGAATGAGGAGTTACTAAATAAATGTAACCACTGATTTTCTGAAGATTTCCTGAAATAGCATAGCAACCGCCAATAACTGAATCAACAATACGCTGTGCTAAATCAATTTTGATACCTTCTAAATTAAGTACAACTGACTTGCCATCTAATAATGTATCGATAATTTCTTTTGTAGTTTCATAATGTGTTGGTTTGATAACGCATACTTCCATATCTGTTCCTGATGAAGAACCCCTCATAGGTACAACCTTACTGTTTCTTGAACTTCTAGAACTTCTTATGGATTGAGCGGCTCTGCTTCGTGTGTGTGTTGTTGAACGTGGAGCTTCTTCTTCCTCCTGACGTTCAGCTTTTGCGGCAGATCTTCTGGATGGTGTTGGATGATCTATTTCTTCTTCGATTTCATCGTCAATATCATCATAGTAATCATCATCATATTCATCATTATAATCCATTGTAAATACGCTTTTTATTTTATCTCCAAATTTTGACATATTATTCTCCTAATTTAAATATTATAGTTTCTTTCTCCAAAAATTCCGGTTCCAACTCTAATCATTGTTGCTCCTTCTTCTATTGCAACCTGGTAGTCACCAGTCATTCCCATTGAAAGCACATTCATACTAACATTATCAATGTTTTTCTCTGTTATGTCAACCGATAATTTCTTCATATTACGGAAATATTCTCTATTAGTTTCAGGATTATCCGTATATGGCGCAATTGTCATTAAGCCTTTGATTCTTACATGCTCAAGTTTACTTATTTCACGTACTAATTGTTCTGTTGTCTCAGATGTAATACCAAACTTACTTTCTTCATTTGCCATGTTAACTTCAATAAGAATATTGGCAATTTCATTTTTCTTTGCAAATTCTGTTTCGATTTGATTTGCAAGTCTTAAAGAATCAACAGAGTGGATTAATTCAACTTTACCTACAAGATATTTAACTTTATTTCGCTGCAAATGACCAATCATGTGCCATCTTATGTCTTTGGGTAAAATCTCGTATTTTTCAGTTAATTCCTGTACTTTATTTTCACCATAATCTAAAACTCCAGATGGTAGAGCCTCTTCTATTGCTGTGTAAGGTTTGGTTTTGCTTACTGCAATTAAAGTAACTTCTTTTGGATCACGTCCAACTTTCTCGCAGGATTTAATAATGTTTTCTTCTACCTGTTTTATATTTTCTAGTATCATTTATATTCACCCTTTCTATTGGAAAATTATCTGATTTTCTGAAACTTTGCTTGCATCTAATACAATACGGTCATATATTTCAAGACCGGATGTTTCATTTGCCACAATGTAATACTCATCTAAAGTATCTAATATGTTAACAATTGTAAATACTGTGTAACCGTTATTTATATTGTAAACGCCCATAAAATCCCTTGTTCGTTCAACTACATAGCTTGAATGTGAATCGGATTTTGTTATCACATCGCCCGGTTCAAAATAAGACTGGGCTACATAGTAGTTGTCATCGTCGCTGTATGCAATCGGTGGATAGTATATTTCAGATTGATTAGTTTTTGAATTCTGTAGGTTAAATCCTATACTGTTGCCATTCTCACCTTTTTTGCTATATTCTTTTGGAATAACATATAATTTGCTTGTAACAACTGAAGATTTAGGAACTTTTAATCCGGATACAGGTGTTTCAACAATTTCTATATCCAAAAATCTGTCTGTTGCATATCTTATTGCATATTTAGATAATGTAATAACACCATATTTCTTCTTGTCTTTTCCTTTTACAATCTTGAAATTAGCTGTTGTTGTCAAATTGTCCTTCAAAAACTTAACTGAAATTTTTGAAGTGTTTTTGTATTTTTTTATATCGCTTTTGTTAAACTTTAAAACAATGTTCCATTCTTCATCATTTATTGTTTTATAAATAGGTGAACCTTTTTCTATTTTGTCACCTGAAGAAAAATGAGCTGTTGTATAATGATTTTTATCAAAGTCGGACTCTTTAACTCTCTTAGGTGTTATTGTTTCGTAATCATCAACTCTATATAGCACTATACCTGTTGCCTGAGATTTCTGAATTGAAAAAATATCACCTTTTTCTTTTGCCATCTTTTGTAAAGAATTCATATTTATTAAGTCAACAACCGTGCCCTTAATTGTGCTTTTAAAATCATATACAGATGAAAAATCCATGTCATCAAAATTATTTGTAAAATCATTTAATAAATCATTTATTTTAGAGAGATTTTCATCTGTCAGCTTAGAATTATCTTTGCTGGAATCTAAAAGAATGTCACTTAACTGACCTGTTGAATCAATACTATATAAAGTAGAGTTCTTTGACACCCTTGAACCTTCTCTTATAAAATAATCAATGTAACCTGTCTGAGAGGCATATTTTATAATTTCTTTTCTAAGGGCAATTCCATGATAAGAATTGTCCAATTTCTCTGCGTTAGAACCTGCATTTACTTCGTAGTATTTTGTCCTTTCTGTTGTAAAATATATAACAATATTTATAAACAAATATATTAAAATAAGACCGAATATAACGATTCCAACATTAATATTTAAAAATTTAGTTTTTTGTCTGTCTTTTTGTGTACTCATATATAATAAGTTCTCCTTAAACCTCATATAATTATCGTATAAAATACATTGTAAGTCAACTAAAATAGGCTGTTTTAAATAAAAATAGGCTGTTTTTTAATAAAAAAACTATGAATGTATTTTTTTGTAATAATGGGAAAACATATAAATATGCTGATAAAGGAGGTAAGTATATGAATTCAAAAGGATTAGACTATTTTGCATTAGTTGTTACTATAATAGGTGCAATTAACTGGGGACTTATTGGTTTTTTCAAATTTGACTTGGTTGCATTTCTATTTGGCCAAATGTCATGGATTTCACGAATTGTTTATGCAGTAGTCGGTTTATGTGGATTATATTTAATTAGTTTATTTGGAAGAGTATTATCTCTTGGAGAAAAATAACTAAATATTACATTAATAAAAGGAAGTATCTATGCTATATATCGTCATTAACCAACTTGCTAAATGATGTTAACATTTTCACTTCCTTTTATTGATTTAGTATTTAATTCTTATACATTTCACGCCATTCTAAGTCACCACGATTTAATGACTTAATTAAAAGCTCTGCTGTAGCAACATTAGTTGCTAACGGAATATTATGAATATCGCATAAACGAATTGCTTTGTGTATGTCCGGCTCGTGAGATTTTGGATTTTCAGGATCTCTTAAAAAAATTAATAAATCCAAGTCATTTTGTTCTATCTGAGAGCACATCTGCTGTTCACCACCTAAATGGCCGGCTAAATATTTGTAAACATTTAAATTTGCTGCTTCCTCAATTAATCTTCCTGTTGTGCCTGTTGCGTATAATGAATGCTGACATAAAATTCCCCTATATGCTATGCAGAAATTCTGCATTAGTTTTTTCTTAGAGTCATGTGCAATTAATCCAATATTCATAAACATCCTCCTTATATTTTTCAGTATATTTTTGCTTTATTAAAGCATGGCTTTCGTTCTTTGTAATCCTATATTTAATACAACACCTATACCAAAATACAAACTTAACAATGATGTTAACCCATAACTTACAAATGGTAAAGTAACACCTGTATTCGGTAAAAGCATTGTAGCAACTGCTATGTTTACAAGAGTCTGGGTTCCTATTAAAACACCAAAACCATAACAGAACAGCCGTCCCGAATAGGTTGGAGCCCTAGAGCCGGTTATAAAACATTCTAATACAATAAGTAATAATAATATAATAACCGCAGCACCACCAATAAAACCTAACTCTTCACCAACAATTGTAAAGATAAAGTCAGTATGGGATTCTGATATTAAATTACCGTTTTTTACTGATGTAATATCGTTATTATCAAGTCCCTTACCTGTTAAGCCACCGGAACCAATGGCAAGAAGTGAGTTCTCCTGCTGATAACGTAAATCTTTTGCTTTGGCGTTATCTTCCTGAAAGAAACCAACAATTCTTAAATATTGATAGCCATGTAATATTTTGTTATTAGGCTGTGATACATAATATCCTAAAACCAAAACAATTGGTATAGATATAATTATAACTCCGGTAACAATCTTATAATGAATTCCCGATAAGAACATTATAGCACAAAATGTTATAAAAATAACTATAGTTGTTGATAAATCCGGCTCTAAAAATATTAAACCGAATACCATGGCTGCAAATAATGTAACACCGGCAATTGTTTTAAATGTATTAAGTGTTTCTCTTCTTTTATACAAATAGGTTGCAACGAATATAATAAGGAATACTTTTGCAATTTCAGACGGCTGGAATTGAACAAAGCCCAAATCTATCCATCTCTTAGCTCCCTTGCTTGTTGTACCGGCAACCATAACAAGTGCAAGTAAAACAATTGTTGCTGCATATATTAACCAATAAAACTTAAAAACAAATTTATAGCTTAGCAATGTAAAAATAATAAGAACAATAATTCCAAGTGCAAATCCTAGAATTTGTTTAAATTGGAATTCTTCTCCTTCTGTTGCACTTCCAATACAGAAAATTCCTATAAATGTTACTGCTAATACATAAATCAGTAATCTAAAATTCAAATTAGATAATTTGTAGTTTTTAATTGTGCTAAATATTTTTCGTATCATTAAACCTTAACCTCTTTAATTGGTATGTTTGCCATTAGACATGGCCCTTTCTCATGATGTATTTCAACAATACAATTATCTGTATCAATTTCAATATATTTTGAAATAACCCTAATTAAGTCCTTCTTTATGGACTCAGTTGTGTATGGGTTACATCCAATTCTATCTGTTACTAATAATATTTCTAAACGCTCCTTAGCAATTTTACTTGAACGTTTACGTCTGAATAGTTTTCTGAAAATCATCTTGTTACCCCCTTACCGAAAAGTTGCTTGAAAAACATTAATGAAAATTTGTGTTCTTCTTTTTCATAAAGAGGATATGTACCTTCGATTTTCTCTGCAATTTTGTTGATTGCTTTTCCGGATGATGTGTTCATGTTTACTACGGAATCACCTTTATTTGTTGCGATAACAATATTTACATCGTCATTTATGCAACCGATAACATCGCTGTTAAGAATTTCTTTTACGTCCTGACCTGACATCATTTCACCTTTTCTAATAAGGTCAGGTCGTAACTTATTTATTAATAAATAAATAGGATTAATGCCATCTTTTTCAAGAAGTCCTATTATTCTGTCAGCATCTCTTATAGCCGAAACTTCAGGTGTGGTTACAACAATTGCTTTTGTTGCACCTGCAATGGCATTTCTAAAGCCCTGTTCAATACCGGCAGGACAGTCGATTAAAACATAATCAAACTCTTCTTTTAAACATGAAGTCAAATCAATCATCTGTTGTGGTGTAACTGAATCTTTATCTTTGGATTGGGCACTTGGTAATAAATACAAATTGTTGTATCGCCGGTCCTTTATAACAGCCTGTCTTAATCTGCACGTCCCTTCAAGTACGTCTACAAGATTATAAACTATTTGATTTTCAAGTCCCATAACCACATCTAAATTACGAAGACCAATATCTGTATCTATTGCGATAACACTTTTTCCTAATTTAGATAAAGCTATTCCTAAATTGGCGGTGATGGTTGTTTTTCCAACACCTCCTTTTCCTGAAGTGATTACAATTACTTCTCCCATTATTCCCTCCTAAAATAAAATACTTATATTATCTTTTGTACTTTATTTTGGAAAAAATTAATCCTGAGTAGTATTTTTCAAATCTTCACTTTTAACAGCTTTCTTTAAATCTTTATCAGTAAGTTCACCATAATAATACTGTACACAGTTCTTTGCCAATTCTGCTGAATCATGTGATGAGTTGGCAAAAGGTAATACAGTTGATATAGCAATCTTTGGATTGTCATAAGGCGCATAAGCCACAAATAAAGCATGGGAATTACGATGCAAATTCTCCTGAGCAGTACCGGATTTACCGGCAAAAGTTATTTTAGTATCTGTAAAATAATTACGCACAGTACCTGATGTAACTACCTGTCTCATACCTGAATGAATTGCATTCCATGTACTTTGTGATGCTTCTACCTTATTTGTCATTTTAGCTTTGTTGTTTAAAACAAGTTTACCTTTTCTTGATTTAACTTTATCAAGTAATGTTAAATTATAATTTTTACCGCCGTTAGCTACTGTAGATACATATCTTGCAAGCTGCGCCGGTGTATAAGCGTTACTACCCTGTCCAATAGCTGAATGGACAGCACTTTCTGTTGAAAAATGAGGTTCTCTCTCAGTAATTTCAACACCTGATTTCATGTTTAAGCCAAGTTTTGTGGCATATTTTTCCATTTTATCAAGACCAACTGCACTGTCATAGGATGTGCCATTAGACTTACCTAATCTGTAACCCATTTCGTAGAAGAAATAGTTACATGAATTTGCCAAAGCTTCACTAACGTTCTGATATCCATGTGTTCCCTTTGGATAAATCCAACATTTTGGTGACGGTGTTATCTTCTTAAACACACCTGTATCATCAACTGTACTACCAGGTGTAATAATACCTTCAGATAATGAAGCCAAAGCAGTTGTCATCTTGAAAGTTGAACCTGGAGCTGTTGCACCCTGAGTTGATCTGTTATACAAAGGATCTGACTGGTCATCAATTAATTTTGCCCAATATTCTGAATCTACAGAACCTGATAACATATTATTGTCATAACTTGGATATGTTACCATTGCACGAACATCACCATTTCTTGGATCTGTAATTACAACCGAACCTGAACATGGATCAAGAGCAATCTGTGCCGGTGTAATCTTTAATTCTTTTATCTGCTTTACAATAAAGCGGAAAGTCTGATATTTATCAAAGGTTGACAAAGTGTTATAAGCACTCTGGTCCATTTTCAGAACCTTCTGATCAAATAAAAGCATACATATTTCACTGCCGGATATTGTTGAGTCATTAATCAAATACTTAACAACAAGCTTACCAAAAGATGTATTTTTCTTAACGTCTTTTATAATATGATTTACAATTAAATCATAAGTTTCACTTGTTGAAAGGTACTCGTCCTGTACATCAAGGTTATCTAAACTAATCCAGTTCTTCTTTATTGCATATTTTATAAATGCATTTATACTAATCTTTCCATCTACATATTTATTATAAGTGGAATCGTTAGTATCTATGGAAGATGAAATTAATATACCATCATTCTTAAGTAAATCATAAATATAATCACAATATTCCTGAAATTCTGAACTGTAGTCATTATAAACTGCACCGTTAGAATTTAAGTCGGCCTTTAATTTGGCTGTGGCTGTCTGGACACCTGATTTGTATTTACTATATACTCTTGCTTCGTTTGTTGTAGATTTCTTTGATAAGTGTTTCAAACTTACTACATTGTTAGTTACAAGCTGTGCATATACTTTTTTTACAGGTATATAATGCAATTTTTCATCTGTTTCTTTTGATTCATCAATATCATAGTTTACAATTTCTGATATTAAAATTGACGCTATTTTTTTCTCAAGCATTGTATAAACAGCTTTTTGCAATTTAGAATCAATTGTTAGGTAAATGTCATTACCTGCAGCAGAATTTTTCTTTGATATAACACTTAAAACTTTTCCAGTGTTGTCAACAAATATTTTTTCTTCTCCACGTTTTCCCTGAAGATATTCCTCCATTGAGGATTCAAGACCTGATTTACCAACTATATCACTTGCAATATAATTTTTGCCCTGTTTTTTGTATTCTTCTAACTGGGCATCTGAAATTGTTCCTGTATAACCGATAATAGGAGCAAAATATTTGCTCATATTATATTTTCTAATTGTCTGTTCTTCTACTGTAACCCCTGTTAAGTCAGCTTCATTTTCAGAAATACCAACCATTGTTCCATTTGACACATCAGTGGCAATTGTTACACCAACATATTTTTGTGATGATATGGCATAAACATTGTATCTGATTGCCAAAATTTTAAGTAACATTTGGTCACTACATTTTTCTGTAACTTCAAATAAATCATTTTTCAAATAAGAAATGATTTCACCTACTGAAGCATTTGAATAATCATGGTTGTTTTTCTTTAAGGTTTTACCAAAAAGATTTGTCATAAATAATTTCTTTGATGCATCAGATGTGAAATTTTCTTCCCATTTTCCATCATCATTTAATATAATTGGAAAATCTACTGAAATCTTGTCACCGTTTTTTTCGATTATTTTAATTGCTTTTGATACAATAGCATTTAACTGACTATTCTTTTGGTCAGAACTGTCGATTTTATCTTCAATTCTTACGGCATAAGCTAATTCATCATAAGCTAAAACTTTGCCTTTTTTGTCCAAAATCTTTCCTCTTGTACCTGATTTATAAACAGTTTTCTCAGATTTTTGAATATATGTGCTCATGTAATAATTTTCGTTAATTATCTGTAAGTCAAATATTCTATAAATCAAACCTGAAAATAAAGCTATTATTATTACGCTTACGATAAATATTCTTGATTTAATTATTTTTAAAATTGTATATAAAAAATCACTTATCAAAACTTAATGTACTCTCCTGTTTTATTGTTAATATTTTTTCATTTAATAAATAAAATAACTTATAGAATAAAAAGGCTATAAATGTTGTGGCTATCATTTCAGGGAACATTATCTGCCAGAAATAAAAAGAAAAATCTAATTTATTTCTCAATATAAATCTAAAAGTGTAAACTAACAGATTGTATATTAAATCATTAGTAAAAACTAAAACCATTGGCATAAAAACATGGTCGCTGTAGAACATTTTTTTAAATAAGCCACTGAAAAAACCTATATACATATAAATTAATGCATATAAACCAATAACATCACCAAAGAAAATATCCACAAGTAAACCACATATTAAGCCTGTAACCGTTCCATAATTGCAACCACGCATAAAACCAAATATACAGGTTACAAATAAAAGCAGATTAGGTGTGGCAACAATGTTAAAGTTAGCCAGCGAAAATTCACTTTGTAATATAAATGCCATAATTATAATTATTGCTGTTATAATAACTCTAATAATTCTGTGTTTCATGAAAAATCCTTCTATTCATTAATCCTTTAAAACTTCTTTTAATTTTGTAATAACTAAAACTTCATCAATATGCTCAAAGTCTACAATTGGCATTAACTGACCTGATTGGGTAAGTTCGTTTGCATCTTTCTTTGTTTTTGTAACGTAACCTACAGGTATACCCGGTAGAAATTTGTTACTAATTCTTGATGTAACAACCAAATCACCTTCTGAAACTTTTGTTTTTTGTGGAATTTCAGTTAAATTCATGTATCCTTTTGTAATAAGTTTCAAATCACCACTGGCAATTGCTGTGTCGGATGTATTAGCGAAAGATACACTTACACTACTTTCATCATCTATAATTGCACGAACTCTTGCGTAGTTCTTTCCTACACTGGATACAATTCCAACAAGGCCACCACCACTTATAACATTCATGTCAACTTTGATGCCATCATCACTTCCTTTATCAATTGTAAATAAATTAAAGTAATTACCTGTGTCTTTACCAATTACTCTGGCAGCAATTTTTTTATAAGTTGAGTAATCCTTGTCTAATTTGTATAAATCCTGTAAACGTGTAAGCTCATATTTGTTTTGCGCAAGCAAACTGTTTTCCTGAGATAATTCGTTTACCTGCCTCTTTAGTTTTGCATTTTCACTTTTTAGGGATTTAACTGATTTTAAAAGGTCGGCTTTGTTAGTAAACCAGCCTCCAATAGAATTTACTCCGTCCTGTAAAGGTATAACCACTGTTCCTGCAACTGTTTTTATTGGATTTGAAAAACTAGGTGCAACTACAGAAAGTATAAGCGAACCTATACATAACAGAGTCAAAACGAATATTAAAATTTTAGGTTTTATATTTATCTTACTTGGCTTTTTCATATTAATCACCTTATTCTTTTTGTTATATTTTCCTTTGTCTATTATTTAGAATGTGCTTTCTTTCGGCTCATACATTAATTTACGGTATTTTGAATCTGACATAATAATCGAAATACCTCTAATTACTGACTCGCCCGGATTTTTAATAACATTCACATTCAAGTCTGTTTCTTTTTTGATTAACTTATCTAAGTTCTTAATTGATGATGAAGCACCTGTTAAATAAATACCTGCATCAACAATATCAGCAGTAAGTTCCGGTGGAGTTCTTTCTAAAAGATTCTTTATTGCATCAACAATATCATCAAAGAACTGCTCTATTGCTTCATAAACAGTATCCTTTGAAATACCTCTTTCAGATGGAAGACCTGTTATAACGTTTCTTCCGTATACATAAAAGATGTCCTCGTCTGTTACACCGTCTTCCACATACATTGCATCAGATAAAGCTATTTTAATCTTTTCAGCTGTTTTTAAACCTATTAAAATATTATAACGCTTCTTAACGCTTTCACAAATTAACTGGTCTAACATATTGCCACCAATCTTAACAATTCTGCTTATTACTATACCACCATGTGATATAATAGAAACTTCGGTTGTATCAGCACCAATATTAACAATCATGTTACCTTTGGAGCTTGATATGTCTATGCCTAAACCAACAGCATCTGCTATTGGCTTTTCTACGATTTTAATTTCTCTCGCCTTAATATCTGACTTGGCAACTACTTCATAAAATGCTCTTTTTTCAACTTCTGTAATGTCTGCAGGAACTGCAATACAGAATCTACCCATTTTACTGCCTCTTGGACCTGTTAATTTTTTGAAGAACTGCTCAAAAAGCATTTTCATTTTCTTTAAGTCAGCAATAACACCATACTTAATAGGAAATACTACTTCGATATTATCAGGAGCTTTCTCGTACATTTTAAAAGCTTCATCACCTATTTCAAAAAGGTCTGTTTTATTTTTTATTGCTATAATATTTTTTTCATTTAAACTTGTTCTGGTAACACCATTATAAATTTTTATATTGCTTGTACCAAAATCTATTCCGTAAACGCTTTTACTCATGTTTAATCCTTTCAGCTCAGTTTCAATGACTTAATTTCTGTTAAATCATTTAGTTTGAATTCAAGTTTTTTTCATAAAGCCTATATTAGTTTCAAAGCTCGTAAACTGGAATAAGTATTATCACCAATAATAATGTGGTCAATTAATTTAATTCCAATCATTTTTCCAGCTCTTTGAACCCTAATGGTACTGTTGATATCATCTCTGCTGGGTGTTGGGTCACCACTTGGATGATTATGTATTAAAACAATGTTTACACAATTACATCTTAAAGCCTCAACAAAAATTTCTCTTGGAGAAATTAATGACTGATTAATGGTTCCTGATGTAATTAGTTTATCTTTAATTAATTTGCATTTAGTGTCAAGGAACATTACATGCATTTGTTCCTGTTCTAAATGTCTTAATCTTTCCATATAATAATTTGAGATTAATTCAGGAGTTTCAAACTTCACTGAATTATTAAAATTTGACATGGAAATTCTCTTAGCAATTTCTACAACAGCTAGAATCTGTATTGCTTTTACTTTGCCTATACCGTTAATTTTGGTAAGTTGTTCAAAAGAAATACGTGTTAGTGACAATAAACCGTTGTCACTGTCTATTAAGGAGGACGATAGTTCCTTAACATTTACGCCTTTTGTACCATTTCGTAAAATCAACGACAATAATTCGCTGTTGCTCAATGTTTCAACACCATATTTTAATGATTTCTCATATGGTCTTTCATCTTCCGGTAATTGTTTAATTGTATTATTCATTTCTCAACCTTTCCGTTCTCTCCAAGTACAGAAAGTTGTGAAAATTTTAACCTTTGTTATTGTAGCACAATAAAAAAAGCATGTATATGTTTTTTACAATAAAAGACAAATAAAAATTTTTTACTATTTTATTGTAATTAAATCGTCATCAACCATGTTCTGGAATGCTTTTAATATTCCAAGTTTTGCATGCTGCCAGGTAAGACCTCCCTGAAAATATACAGCATAAGGTGGCTTAATTGGACCATCAGCACTAAGTTCAATTGAAGAACCTGACACAAAAGCACCTGCTGCCATAATTACAGGAGCATCATAGCCCGGCATATCCCATGGCTCAGGAGTTAAGTGACTGTCTACAGGTGCTGCTGCCTGTATGCCTTTACAAAAAGCTATAACACATTCAGGTTTTCCAAATTCTATAGCCTGTATAATGTCGTGTCTGCTTTCTGTTCCGTTTGGAATTACATTAAAATTATATTTTTCAAAAAGATTTGCCGCAAAAATTGCACCCTTTAAGGCACTTGCCACAACTGTCGGTGCCAAAAACAAGCCCTGATATAAAAGACTCATAACACCTAAGTTAGCGCCAACTTCTTTACCAAGTCCCGGTGTTGTAAGGCGATATGAACAATTTTCAACACAATCCTTTGTACCACAAATGTAACCGCCAATAGGAGCAAGACCGCCACCCGGATTCTTTATTAATGAACCTACTATCATATCTGCACCTACGTCAGATGGTTCTATGGTTTCAACAAATTCACCGTAGCAGTTGTCTACCATAATCTTAATTTCAGGCTTAATATCCTTTATAAATTTTATTACATTACCGATTTTTTCTACAGATAATGTAGGTCTTGTTGCATATCCTTTGGAACGCTGTATACCAATTAAAGTTACACCGTCTAATTTGTTTTTTATGCCTTCTAAATCAAACTCGCCGTTCTCAAGCAAGTCAACCTGATCGTACTTTACACCATATTCAGCAAGACTTCCTTTTGATGGTCTTATACCGATAACTTCTTCTAAAGTATCATAAGGTTTTCCACTTATGTACATAAGTTTATCACCCGGACGTAAATTAGCAGACAAGGCTAACCCAAGTGCGTGTGTACCACATGTTATCTGTGGTCTTACAAGAGCATCATCTGTGTGGAAAACATCAGCGTAAACTTTTTCTAATGTATCTCTGCCTATATCGTTATAGCCATAGCCTGTTGTTGTGTTAAAGTGTTCCTCTGCCACTTTATTTTTTTGGAAAGCAGATACCACCTTCAACTGATTGTACTCTGCAATTTTGTCAATTTTTTGAAATCTTTGTGATAAATCGTTAATAATTTCATCTGATATATTTAATACATCACTGTTTATGCCCATTCTTTCATATTGTTTCTGTATCTCTTTGTTTAAATTATCCATTTTTTTACCTCTGTATAATACTTTATTTTCTTGTTTGAATAATAACTTTTATTTGTCAATTGCATATAATTATTATTTAATTATATAATTTGTAAATTAATAAAAGTTAATAATTTACTTTGTTAAATAATCTTTACCACTAAATAATTTCTTTGTTTTTTAAAAAATTTAACATTTCATTTAAGACCTTTAATCTGTCATAATTAAATTCATCTATATTTAGCATTGTTACATCTTTTTCTCTTCTAAACCAGGTAAGCTGTCTTTTAGCAAAATGTCTGGTATTTTTTTTGATTAACTCTTTTGTTTCATCTAAAGATGTTTTTCCGTCAAAGTAATTAAAAAGTTCTTTATAGCCGATACCCTGCATAGAAACCAAATCCCTTGTGTAGCCTTTGGCAATTAGTGTTTCCATTTCTTTTAAAAGACCATTGTCAAACATAATATCAACTCTTTGATTTATACGATTATATAATTTATCACGTTTGTCATTTAAAACAAAATAAGCAAAATTATAAGGTGATTTGTTTTCGCGTTCTTTTTCATTATGTTCTGATATTTTTTTGCCTGTTTGTTTATAATATTCCAAAGCCCTAATGACACGTTTTAAATTATTACAGTGAATTGCAGCGGCAGATTCATGATCAACCTCTTTTAACATATCGTGTAAAAAGGCATTACCTTTATCCTTTGCAAGTTGTTCTAAATATTCTCTGTATTCATAATCTGTTTCTGTATCATCAAAATTAATATCATATAACACAGCCTGTATATAGAAACCTGTACCACCAACTATAATGGGAATCTTACCACGGCTAGATATATCATTAATCGCCTTTGTGGCCAGTTTCTTAAAAATGTGTACATTAAATTCTTCTTTTGGCTCTAATATATCTATTAAATGATGGGGAATACCATCGGTTTCTTCTTTTGTAATTTTAGCAGAACCTATATCCATCCCCTTATAAACCTGAATGGAGTCTGCACTGATTATTTCTCCATTTATTTTTTTTGCTAATTGAATGGACAAGTGGGTTTTTCCTACTGCGGTAGGACCTGTTAGAATAACTAATTTATTCATTTTTTCTCCTAAATTATTCGTTTAAACTTCTTTTCTAATTCATATTTGCTCATGGAAATTATAGTTGGTCTTCCGTGAGGACAATTATATGGATTATCTAATTGCAGAAGCTGTTCTATTAGTTTGTCAGCCTCTTCATAAGACAATTTGCTATTCCCTTTAACAGCTGCCTTACAGGACATTGACGCAATTTTTTCATTAATTATGTCAGGCACCATTTTGCCTGTTTCATTAGAAAGATTGTCAACTATGCCCATTAAAACATCTTCGCTGTCTAAAGTGTAAAGGTCTGATGGAACTGCTCTTACAGCATAATCCTGACCACCAAATGGTTCTATTTGAAAACCTATATTTTTAAAGTTTTCTAAATATTTCTCCAGTAACTGACTTTCACTCATAGACAAAGAAAGTATGATTGGAGGATTAATCATCTGACTGCTAATTTCTTTATTTTCCAGTTTGTTCATAAGAGATTCAAACATTACTTTTTCATGCGCTGCATGTTGGTCAATTATATACATTTTGTCGTTATATTCGACGATCCAATAAGTGTCAAATACCTGACCTATTATTTTATGCTTTGGCTTTGCCACTTCACTTAAAAAGTTGTCATACTCTTCAGTAAGCTCTCTTTGAACCATTTTATTATTTGTAATATTATTGATGCTATTTGCTGTTGTGTTATAATTAACATCTTCTTGTAAGGTATTGTTTCCAAATTCAGATGGTGTCATATTTAACTGGTTTGCACCAGTGGTTAAATTGCTATTTAAACTACTATTAAAGCCTGTGTTCAAATCATTGTTTAAATTATTATTTCCCAAATTATCTGGCTCTTTTGGTCCTTCGCCAAAATTATAAAAATCATATTTTACATTTGAACTATTATCGTTTGATAAGTTGTTATTTATTGAATTAACAATATCCTGTCTTTTATTTTCAAAAGGTTCAGGGATGTATTTTATCTGTTCAGCTTTTTCTACATTCTTCTCGAAAGTAACATCAATAATATTTGGCTTTTCTATTAATGCATCATTGATGCATTCTGAAATCATAGGATAAATACTTTCTGATTTCCTGAAACGTAATTCCATTTTGGACGGATGTACATTTACATCTAAATATTCAGGTTTAATTGTAAAATCAATTACCGTAAATGGATATTTGTGCTGCATTAAAATAAATTTATAACCATCTTCTATTGCTTTTGAAATTATATTGCTTTTAATATATCTTCCATTAATAAAATAATTCTCGAATGTTCTGTTTCCTTTGGAAATTATTGCTTTGCCAATATAGCCTGAAATTTTCATAAAGTCATTTTCTTCGTTTATCTCCAGAATATTTTCAGTAATTTCTCTTCCATAGATGCTGTAAATAACATCTTTCAAGTTACCATTACCTGAGGTATGAATTTTGATCTTACCATTACTTTTAAAACTTATTGCAATTTCAGGATGGGATAGAGCAATTTTTTCAATTATATCAGATACATAACCGGCTTCTGTTTGAGCAGTTCTTAAAAATTTTCTTCTGGCAGGTGTGTTAAAGAAAATATTATTAACAATAAATGTTGTGCCCACAGGGATACCGATTTCTTCAAAACCAACTTCTTTTCCACCTTCAATTCTATAGCGGATTCCTTCCATGGCATCAGCTGTTCTTGTTAGAAGTTCAACCTGGCAAACTGCTGCTATACTTGATAAAGCCTCACCTCTAAAGCCAAGAGATGAAACTGTAAGCAGGTCCATGGCAGTTTTAATTTTGCTTGTGGTGTGTCGTAGGAAAGCAATTCTTATGTCCTCCTTGTTTATGCCTTTTCCATTATCAGTTATTCTAATGGATTTAGTACCGCCTTCTTCTATTTCCACTGAAATTCGTGTAGCACCTGCATCAATGGAATTTTCCAGTAATTCTTTAACTATTGAAGAAGGTCTTTCGACTACTTCACCTGCTGCTATTTGATTGATTGTACCTTGATCTAATTCTTTTATTATTCCCATATTATTCCTTTACCAACGGTTTTTTAACTGATTTTGTAATTTAAATAAATAATTTAATCCTTCAATTGGTGTCATTTCACCTAAATTCAATTCCTGAATTTCTTTTATTATTTCATTTTCATTTACTGCATCAAATAAAGTCATCTGGTGCGCTTCTAAATCATCGTTAATGGATGGAAGCACGTTTGTACCAGGCTGTAAGGAAGCTGCAATATTCTTTGCCTTTGCAGTAATATCTGCATTACTTAATTCTGCAACTAATTCCTTTGCCCTGTTTAAAACACTGTCAGGGACGCCGGCAAGTTTTGCTACCTGTATACCATAACTTTTATCTGCACCGCCTTTGATGATTTTTCTTAAAAAGACGATATCATCGCCCTGTTCCTTAACGCTAATACAGTAATTATTTACACCTGGTAGAGTTCCCTCTAATTCTGTCAGTTCATGATAATGTGTAGCAAACAATGTTTTAGCTCCAAGAATTTTCTTGTCACATATATGCTCAACAACAGCCCAGGCTATTGATAAACCATCAAAGGTACTTGTACCTCGTCCAATTTCGTCCAATATTAAAAGGCTGTTTGCAGTAGCATTTCTTAAAATATTTGCCACTTCCGTCATTTCAACCATAAATGTACTTTGTCCACTTGCCAAGTCATCTGAAGCACCTACTCTTGTGAAAATCTTATCGCATATAGAAATATTAGCTTCTTTTGCAGGCACAAATGAACCTATTTGAGCCATTAAAACTATTAAGGCTGTTTGTCTCATATAAGTTGACTTACCTGCCATGTTAGGACCTGTTATAATGGACAATCTGTTTTTGTTTGTATCTAAAAATGTATTATTTGATATAAACATATTGTCGGGTATCATTTTTTCAACCACAGGATGTCTGCCGTCTTTTATGTCAATAACACCTTTTTCATTTATCTTTGGTTTTACATAGTTATTATGTTCTGCAACATAGGCTAAAGAAGCAAAAACGTCAATTTTCGCTATGGCTTTTGCAGTCATTTGAATTCTGTTAATCTGATTATAGATTTCATCTCTTACTGATGTGAAAATATTATATTCCAATGAGAAAAGCTTATCTTCAGCACCAACAATAATTTCTTCCAGTTCTTTTAATTTGTCAGTTGTGTATCTTTCAGCATTAGTTAAAGTCTGCTTTCTAACATAATAATCAGGCACAAGATTTTTAAAGGAATTGGATACCTCTATGTAATAACCAAATACTTTGTTAAATTTGATTTTTAATTTGGTTATGCCTGTTTTTTCTTTTTCCTGAGATTCTAAATCAGCAAGCCAACCTTTGCCTTCTGTTTTAGCAGAGCGTAACTTATCAATTTCTTCATTAAAACCGCTTCTTATGATACCGCCTTCCTTTATATTAATCGGTGGATCATCTGTAATTGAATTAGTAATTAACGAAGTTATATCCTCTAATGTATCAAGTTGCTCATATAATTCTATAAATAAAGGTGATTTAAAATCCTTTATAATATTCTTAATATGCGGCAACATCTCCAATGACGTTTTAAAAGCGATTAAGTCTCTTGGGTTAGCTGACTTGTAGGAAATCTTACTAAGAAGTCTTTCCAAGTCATAAATTGGAGATAAATACTCTCTTAATTCGTCTCTTGTTATAATGGATTTATTTAACTCTTCAATTACTTTTTGTCTGTTGATTATTTTTTCTTTAGAAATTAGTGGCTGTTCAATGTATCCTCTTAAAGTTCTGGCACCCATTGCTGTTTTTGTTTTATCAAGTACCCATAAAAGTGAACCACGTTTTTGTTTTTCCCTTAAGGTTTCACATAACTCAAGATTACGTCTTGTAGATGTATCAAGAATCATAAATGTACTTGTTGAATAAGGTACTAACTTAGATAAATGTGTTAATGAATTTTTCTGTGTTTCATACAAATATTTAAGTAAGGAACCTGATGCTATAACACCAAGTGACATTTCAGAAATTCCAAGACCTGATAAGTCCATGATTCTAAAATGATCTTTTAAAACTTCTGAACAGTTATTTTCGTCAAAATACCATTCTTCCAGCTCAAATACTGAAATGGAAAGTCTGTTCTTAATATCGTCAATATCCATACCACACATTAAAAATGCATGATTACAGATGATTTCAGTAGGCATGAATTTATTGATTTCATCAAGAACATTTCTTTCAGAATAAACTTCTGTTACATAATAATCACCTGTAGTAACATCAGCTATTGATATGCCAAACTTACCACCGATATACGCAATTGACATTAAGTAGTTGTTTTTGCCTTCGTCCATTGCAGTAAGGTTTAAATTAGTACCCGGTGTAACAATTCTTGAAACTTCTCTTTTTACTAAGCCCTTTGCAAGTGCAGGATCTTCTGCCTGTTCTACAATACAGACCTTATAACCTCTTGTAACTAATTTATTTATATACATGTCAACGGCATGGTAAGGAACACCGCACATTGGTGCCCTCTCCTCTAAACCACAACTTTTACCTGTTAAAGTGATTTCCATAACTTTTGATGCTTCTAAGGCATCGTCAAAAAACATTTCATAGAAATCTCCTAAACGATAGAAAATTATACAGTCTTCATGCTGTTTCTTTGTTTCTAAGTAATTTTTCATCATTGGTGTAAGACTTTCAAAATGATTGTCCCACACATCTTTCATCATTTGCGGTAAACTCATAACTATCTCACTATTTCTCCCATATAATAAAATCCTTTAGCTTCGTTTAATCTAACATTTACAAGCTGACCAATATCTTCTTTGTTTCCTTCAAAGTGAACAACTGCATTATTACTTAATCTTCCTGTAACGTAGCCAGGAATCTTTTTGTTTACTTCTTCTATTAAAACTTCCTGAACAGTCCCCTGATATTTTTCAGTTTTCTTTTTTGAAATTTCATTAACTACTGCAAGTAATCTGTCAAAACGGTCTTTAATAACATCATCACTTACCTGATTTACCATTTTTGCAGCAGGTGTTCCTGAACGCTTTGAATAAATAAATGTAAATGCTGATTCATATTCAGCCTGTTTTACAACGTCAAGGGTTTCAAGGAAATCTTCTTCTGTTTCTCCCGGAAAACCTACAATTATATCTGTTGAAATCCCAATATCAGGTATTGCTTCTCTAAGTTTTCTTACTAATTCTAAATATTGTTCTTTAGTGTAATGTCTGTTCATTTTTTGAAGCAAAGCTGTGCTACCTGATTGAAGTGGTAAATGCATCTGCTTACAAATCTTTTTAGATTTTGCCATTACTTCAATTAATTCATCTGATAAATCCTTTGGATGTGATGTCATAAAACGGATTCTCTTTAAGCCGTCTATTTTCTCAACCTGCTCTAATAACTGAGCAAATGTAATAGGATTTTCAAGATTTTTTCCATAAGAGTTTACATTCTGACCTAAAAGCATGATTTCTACAACTCCATTGGCAACTAAATCCTTTATTTCGTTAATAATATCTTCAGGATTTCTACTTCTTTCGCGACCTCTTACATAAGGAACAATACAGTAACTGCAAAAATTATCGCAACCATACATAATATTAACGCCTGATTTAAAGTCATACTTTCTAACAGCAGGTAAATCTTCTACAATTTCTGTTGTGCCATCCCAGATATCTTCGATTTTGTGACCGCTTATTAATCTTTCATATAATAATTCAGCTAATAAAAATACATTATGTGTACCAAAAATCAAATCAATAAACTTGTAGCTTTTATTTAATTTTTCGACAACCTGTGGCTCCTGCATCATACAACCGCAAAGGCCGATAATCATATCAGGGTTCTTCTCTTTAATTTTTGAAAGATATCCAAGTCTGCCATAAATTTTTAAATTGGCGTTTTCTCTTACGGTACATGTGTTATATAAAACTAAATCAGCATGCTCATCTTCTGTTTCTTCGTAGCCAATTTCAGTAAGAATACCAAGAAGTTTCTCTGAATCCTTGAAATTCATCTGGCAACCGAATGTACAGACACACGCTGTTAATTTTCTTCCTAAAGCAGCCTCTTTTGCCTTGATTATTTCTTTACATTTATTAATATAATATTGTTGCTTTTCGCCTTCGCTTGTAAAACTCATATAAATCTCCTATTTTATCTTTTTAGTTATTACTTATTATTTCATTTACGGGAACATCATGTAACTCGGTTGGAATTTCATCAAACACCTGAAAATCATACGCTACACCAATTGAATGACAACTGCTATTTCTAAGATATCTGTCGTAAAATCCACCTGCCTGACCTATTCTTTCCCCTTTAGTCGAAAAAACCACTCCGGGAACCAAAATTAAGTCGGCACTAGGTGCAATTTTTGAGTTGCTTGGCTCCGGAATGTTATATAGACCATTTTCAAATTTATCATTTTTGTTTATTGCAGCAAAGTACATTTGTCCGTTTTTATTGACAACTTTAGGGACTGCCACAGTTTTATCTGCCAATAGTGCATCCCTTATAACTAAACTCAAATCAACCTCATTTTGAATTGCCATATAACAATAAATACACTTGCTTTCTTTGTAAAACTGACTGTTAATAATCTTATTACAGATAATATTACTTTTTACCTGTATATCACTTTCAGTCATTTTTAATCTTTTCTGTTTTATTTCTTTTCTTAATCTGCTTTTTTCTTCACTAATATTCATCTTAATGCTTTCTTCTTGGCTCTACTTTTGAAATTGAACCGTCAGGATTCTTGATTCTAACATTATCAAGATTAGCTGACAGATTATTAATGATAGCCATTCTATATTCTGTTCTAAGCTGTTTTTGTTCTTCAATTTCTTCAGGGGTAAGTCCTGTTTCTTTTGATTTATGATATAACTCGTTAATTCTGTTTATTTTTTCCTTGTCCATTTATTTTAAAAATATATATGATGTATTCTTATCTGAGGTAACACATCCTATATACTCTCCTTTCTCCTGTAAAATTACTTTTTTGTTTGGGAACTTGTGGATGCAAACAACCTGAAATTCTTTACCAAACAATGTTTTTTCTGTTGTTGTTGAAATCACTGTATTATTATTTACAAATCTAATATCATATTCTTCTGAATAAGTTGCATCAATTTCGTTGGAAATTAAATTGAAAAATTGAGTTCCTGATGCAGTATTCATTATCATATATGGTATATCTTCTATTACTGTTGCATTTTTTAGAAGATATTCTCCTGAAGTTGTCTTATTAATACATGTATATATTTCTTTTGTTTCAATGTCATAGAAAATAATATTCTCGTCATTACTTTCGTAATTTACTTTCGAATAAATCAAAAAGTTTTCTATGATTTTTGCACTTACAATTGTTGTGTCATAATATGCCTGATCTACAGCATTCATTATTAAATTAGACTGGTCAAGCTGTAAGTCACTTATAAACTGCTGTATGTTTAAAACAAATAATGATTCAACTGCTGCCTCTTCTTTTGTAAGATTCTCATGTCTGTTATTTTCCGCAACAGAATAGCCGGTTTTCATTATACAGCTTTTTTCATTATATGGAAGAATAAATTCAATTCCATTTTTTACTAAATTTTCATCTTTAATGAAAATCTGTTTATTTTTATCAAAATTAAATAAAATAAGTGAATAATCAAAAAACTCTTTTAAAATTCCGTTTTTGCTGATTCTTGGAAGAGCTCTTTGTATTATAAGATTTGACTCATCCAATATAAAAATCTTAATCTGCTTATTGTCAGGATATAAATTAATATTATCCTTCAAAGATATTATTTTGGTATGGGTATGATCTGTAATGTTGTATCTTACAATACTAAACACATATGTACCGTCATGCATGTCAGAATATTCTGTAAAATATAAGTATTCTGATTCATTTTGGCAATTAGTAATATTAAACACATCTACTTTGTCAGAAAATGGCATAACTTCTTTTCTTACATTTTCCTCTAAATAATATAGATAATATCTTACCTTTGGTAAATTAGTAAAAGGACCCTGTTCGTATTCTTTTTCTAAAACAATGTCATCCTTTATATGTAATCCGTTGAAGTATTCTGACTGCGCTAAAAAACGTATATTCATAATGCCTCTCCTTAACTAACAAAATCTATGTATGTTGTTATTTGGTTCTTTTAAAATTAATAAACCCAATAACCTTTCTAATTATTCACATACATCTTTATATAATACTACATATTTGTAAAAAAGTCACTTTAAAACAGCTTATACGAAATATTTGCAAAATATTAAAACAACCTATACGAAATATTTTAGTATCTTACACGCAATAATTTTTTATAATTTCTTCAAAAATTTTCATGCCGTCAATGGCAGCAGATGTAATTCCACCTGCATAACCGGCTCCTTCTCCTGCAGGAATTAGCCCTTTTATATTTGAATTAAAGTTTTCATCACGTGTAATTCTAATTGGTGATGATGTTCTTGTTTCTATAGCTGATAAAACAGCATCATCATCGTTAAAATGTTCTATTCTTTTTCCAAAAGCTTCAATTCCTTCAATTATGGATTCAACAATGAAGTTAGGAAAAATGTTGTTTAAGTTAGATAATGTATACTTACCTTTTATGTTTGGTGTAATTGTACCTAAATCTGTTGTTTTAACATTATTCTTGAAATCTCCATATTTTTGTAATGGAACTAAGCCAGCTCCTTCTTTGTAGGCTTTTCTTTCAAGGGCACGTTGGAAATCAATCCCTGCTAAGGGACTATCTCCATCAAAGTCATTTGGAGTAACTGTAACAACAATTGCACTGTTGGCATTTTCTCCATCTCTTTTGGAGTAACTCATGCCATTAACAACTTTCCCACCTTCTTCTGAAGAAGAATCAACAACAAAGCCACCTGGGCACATACAAAACGAATAAACACCTCTGTTTGCTGTTGTTGTATGGGTAAGTTTATAATTTGCCGCACCTAATCTGTCATCAGGGAAACCATACATACTATTATTAATAGTACTCTGTTTATGTTCTATTCTTACACCTAGCGCAAACGGTTTCTGTGTCATTTCTACACCGTTGTTATATAACATTTCAAATGTGTCTCTTGCACTGTGACCAATTGCCAGAATACAAAGGTTTGTCTCAATTACTTTTTTGCTACTTAAAATAACCCTGCTAAGTTTACCATTTTCACATTCAAAGCCTTCAAACCTTGTATCAAAGTAAAACTTACCACCTTTTTCCTTGATAAAATCTCTCATGTTTTTTACAACATTTTTCAATACATCTGTTCCAATATGTGGCTTGGCTTCATATAGAATCTTTTCGTTTGCACCAAATTTAACAAAAGTTTCAAGAACAAATTTTATTCGGTTTTGTTTATCTTTAATGCCTGTGTTTAATTTACCATCAGAAAAGGTTCCGGCTCCCCCCTCACCAAATTGGACATTGCAGTTTGTATTTAAAACGCCTGTGTTCCAAAAGTCTTCTACGATTTTTGTTCTGTTTTCGACCATACTGCCACGTTCTATAATAATAGGTTTGTAGCCATTAAGTGCAAGAAGATATGCACAAAACATACCTGCTGGTCCAAAGCCAACAACTACAGGTGAAAAGGTGATTCTTTTCGTGCCTGAAATTTCGTATGTATATTCTTTTTCCTTTGTAATTATCTGCACGTCTTTTCTTGTTTTGTTATATTCTTTTACATACAAACCAATAACATATACCTTATGCATTTCCACTTTTTTTCTTGCATCTATGGATAGTTTTATTATTTTCCAACTACTGACTTTATCTTTTGAAAGACCTGCTTTTTTGAGAGCTTTTTTAAATGCTGTTTTTTCATCTTCTGTTATGTCAACTTTTATGTTCGATACCTGTAATAGTTTCATTAGTTACAATTTCCTCCTGCAATAAGTCCTGTACACCAGGCAAAATGAAGATTATAGCCACCGCAGATTCCATCTACATCCAACATTTCACCAACAATATATAAATTAGGTGATAATTTAGATTCCATGGTTTCAGCATTGATTTCGGATGTATCTACACCACCTGCTGTTACCTGGGCGTAATCAAAACCTCTTTTTTTATCAATAATAACGTTATAATTCTTAATAGTATTAATAAGACTTTCAATGTTTTCTGTTGATAAAGCTTTTGCCTTAATTTTCTTTAAACCTGATTTTTCAGCTAAAACTGATGCCAGTTTTTCATTATATAAGCCTTTAAGTATTTTTTCAGTTGCTAAATCTTTGTATATTTTTGAAAATTTAAATATTATTTCTCTTAATTCATTTGTAGAAAAATCAGGTGCAAAATCTATTACCAAATTATCATTTGTTTCTAATGTTCTGCTTATATTAAAAACCGGAATTCCTGATACACCATAATCTGTTATTTGAATTTCACCGGTGTGCTTATAATTTCCCTTTGAAACTGTACCTTTTACCCTTACGCCTGAGCTTTTTGTGAGAATATCTTTTTTTATTACAAGAGCTGTAAGAGCTGGAGAAAGTTTTGTTATAGTGTGCCCAAACTTCATGGCTAATTCATAACCACTTCCATCAGAGCCTGTAACTTCATAACTTTTTCCACCTGTTGCCAAAATCAAATTATCACATTCCAAAGGTATACCTATATCAACAACATATTTCCCATTATTCTGCTGTATACTATTAATATTATTGTTAGTTTTGATTTTAACACCAAGCTCCATGGCATATTCTCTTAAAAATTCACATACGGTCTGCGCCTGCATACTTGAAGGATAAATATAGCCGTTTTTCGACACTGTGCATATACCAATATTTTTAAAAAAACTTCGTATATCATCAGGTGAATAAGCTTCTAATACTTTTTTAATAAAAGAACTGTTGCCATAAAACTTATTCTCATTCATAGCCTCATTAGTAATATTACAACGACCGTTTCCTGTTATAAGTATTTTTTTCCCTACCTGTTTGTTATGTTCAATTACCGTAACACTAGAGCCAGCATTAGCAGCAGCTATCGCTGCCACAAGACCTGATGCTCCTGCACCAATAACAATTGTTTTCATTTATTGTCCTTTCATCAACTGGTGTTTGCCTCGAGAAATTTAAACAGTTCCTCAGAGCTTTCAACATAAATACCATTTATAATTATTTTTCTATCTTTTAAAGACATATTCGATATGTTTATGTCCGTTTCAGCAATTTCTGTTTCTTTATCACTTTTATATACATACAAAATATTATCTTTTGCAATAAGCCAGTAGCCTTCTTTTTTATTTTCATTGTTAGCTTTAACCGCATCAGACTTAATGGCTACATTTTTCAAATCTGAAGTTCCCATTTTGTATCCACATAAATATGAAATACTGAATCCAACAACAAATATAATTAAATAAAAAATATATGCACGTTTATTCATAAATTACCACTCCTTTTATCTGATAAAATATTCCTTTACCTGCATATATTTTTTACAATATTTGTATATTTATACCTTAATTATTTCAATAATCTGAATTTCTTCAAAATTCTTACAATCTGATTTCCCTTGGGAATAGAATACAACTCATCCTCAGTTATTGTCTTAGTAAATACTAAAGAAACAGCATATATTACCACTGCAATAAGTATTGATAAAACTGTCCAAATGAAATTAGATGGTAGAATCATCATTCCAAGTTTGTAAAATACTAAACAGAAGATACCCATTATGGCTGAACAAACAAATGGGCAAACTAAAGTGTAATGTACTTCCTGTTTGTAGCCAAGGTATTTCTTAATGGAAAATGAGTTAAGTACCGCAACTGTCATTGCAAATGTAAAGTCTCCAATTACAACGGCATATATACCAAGTCTGAATACTAATAAAAGTATCAGTAAGAAAATAATGTGTATACCAAGTGATATTGCCGAGTTTCTAATTGGCACATTTAATTTATCTATACCCTGTAATATTGCATTACTGATTGTTGATAAACTAAAAGCTACTACAGTAAAAATACTGAAAATCATAATAATTGATGTGTATTCAACTTTTTCACCAAATAAAAGTGAGTTAATTGGCCCACCTAAAACTGATAATCCCATACCACAAGGAAAAGCAATTAACATTGAGAACTTCTGTGCTAACATAACTTTTCTTTTAACGACTAATTTGTCCTTTGCTATATACGACCTAACTAATGATGGTACAATAGCCGTCGACAGTGAAGAGGCTATTGCTATTGGCATTGTAGTCAAAAGTCTGTAATAGCCTGAATAAACGCCCCATGCAGCACTATTGGTTGTTTCACTTACGTGGAAGATACTTGACATTATATTCTGATATATTGGGTTGTCCAAAAGATTTCCAATATTGTATATTGTTGTACTAAACAAAACCGGAGTAATTGTTAAAAGAATGACTTTGGTAATCTGACCATAGCTGTCCTGGACTCCTGTTCTGTCTTTTTTCATTTTTTTGCGGAAATAATTTCTATTTACATATACTATAAAGAACATAAAAATCAATGCAATTAAAGCACCTGATAATGTTCCTAATGTTCCCCCGGCAGCAGCATAAGAACCTTTTAATACTTTCTGCTCACTGGCAATTTTTGATAAAGTATAACCGTAGGCACCTAATTCATAAGCAGCTATAACACTGACTACGGCATTTACTATCTGCTCAAAAATCTGCGAAACAGCAGTTGGAACCATATTGCCCATACCCTGAAAATAGCCTCTTACTACACCTAAAATACAGGCAATTGTAAGGGTTGGTGCCAATACTCTTAATGCTATTGCTATTGGTGGCTGTTTGTAAACTCCTGCAATGAAATCTGCCCCAAAGAACAAGAATAGTCCAAAGGCAAGTCCTATAAAACCACCATAAAATAATGCTCCCTTAAAAACCTTGTGAGCATTTTTATATTCCTTTTTTTCAAGCTTTTCAGATACTATCTTTGATACGGCTAATGGCATACTTTGTGATGATAACAAAATCAACACATTGTAAAACTCAAAAGCTGTGCCATAATATCCTAAACCAACATCTCCTAAAATTCTGTTTAAAGGTATTCTATAAATTAATCCTATTACACGAACAAGTATACCTGCCATTGCCAAAATACTGCCCTGTATTATAAAACTATCTTTTTTAGACTTACTACTCATTTTTTTATCTTCCATTTTCCTTATGTTATTGTCTTGTTATATTTGGTTGTTTATTTTGAAATTTTAAAATTAGCTTTGTCATCATTTCCCACAACGCATATCCATGTCTTACCTGTGTTTAATGTTATTTCTTTTCCATTCTTATCAAGGTATTTTGTTCTGCCTGTCATTTTTTTATCTTTTGACCAGGTAATTTTTTCGGCTTTGCCATTTGTAATAAACCAGCCACTACCCTTGCCTGTTAGAGTAATATCCAAGCTCTTATTATCAGGATATAATGTATAGTTTACAAACTGAACAATAATGTTAGAACAATGTAACTGCTTCTTGTTCTGATCATCAATATGCTTCTGGTTATATTGATATCTGTAATATTGACCGTCTTTTTTGTTATATACAAAATATGGATGATTTATTCTATAACCAATTTCAACTTTTTTAGCTGTTTTTTTACTGTCTAAAGCAATCTTGCTGCCACTTTTTGCAAAGTTGAAATGAGATGTATATTTTTTCTTGTATGAAGTTCTATATTTAAACTTTTTAATTGCAGAATCAAGTCCTTTTCCTGATGTAAAACAGTTATGAGGGGCAACTCTGTCTGATGTACGATAAAAAGCTGACTCAGCATTTAGTGAACCTACTTTGTCAATTGAACCACTTTTTAAATAATCAAGTGCATATTTTGACTGTCCAAAGTGACTGTAAATAGCATCCCACTCATTTGCAAAGGCACAATAATATATTCTGCAGCTTCTAACCGAACCCATTTTCTTGAGTTTTGAATAATTTTCAAAAATGCCCATAATTCTTGTAATTGAGCCTTCTACCGGTGCTTCATAACATACATCTGCATTATAAAGTCCTGAATGTGGAATTGCGTTAATAATATTGTTATACATTAAAGCAACAGGTCTTTTATTGGCAATAGATTTCTTAACATACTCTCCTGTTAATTTACTAATTACCTTGCCTGCATTTGGATCTGCTGTAGTTGTTTCAGTAACTGTTGTCTGTTCAGGTGTTGTTGTAGGCGTATTTGTCTGCTTTTTGGCACTACCAAACACAACTGCAAGAATAACACCAACTATTATTACTGCAACTAAAATTGTTATAGCTATGATTTTGTTTCTCTTCATAATTACTCCCTTGTTATTCCTAAATTATTTAAAATTTCTTTTTGCTTTTGTTCCATTTCCATTCTTTCCTTATCATCAATATGGTCATAGCCAAATAAATGAAGCATACTATGTGCCACTAAAAAAGCAAACTCTCTTATAACAGAATGATTATACTCTTCTGCCTGAGAAATTACTTTGTCGTAGGAAATCACAATATCTCCTAATGTAAGTTCTCCTGTGTCAGGATCAAATGCATATAAATCATTTTCGAATTTATCAAAATCACCTGGTTTATCATATTCCAGCATTGGAAATGATAAAACATCTGTAGGTCTGTCAATATTTCGTTGACTGTTGTTTATTTCATGTATTTCATCGTTGTCAACTATAGTAACATTCACCTCACATTCGTAGGGGCATTTTACATAATCAATAGCTTCTGATACGACCATATTAATTAAATTTTCGTAATCAATGTCAATATTATTTTTGTATTGATTTTCAATATATATATTCATGTTTTTTCCTTTTTTATTATCTGATTGAATTAAGATTATTAATTAACTCTGTACGAGTCTTTAATTATTTTTTTGCCAATCTTTTTTATTTATCCTTAGTTTTGCCATTTGGTTTATTTTTTAAATATGACGATTTTCTATTTTCATATTCTTCGTATGCCTTGACAATTTTTTGAACTAAAGGATGTCTGACAACATCGTTGTTATCTAAAAAGGCAAAGCCAATATCATCCACTTTCGACAAAACTTTAAGTGCTATATCCAAACCTGATACAACATCTCTTGGTAAATCCTTCTGGGTTCTGTCACCGGTAACTATAACCTTTGAACCGAAACCTATTCTGGTTAAGAACATTTTCATCTGAGCAGGTGTTGTATTTTGAGCTTCGTCAAGTATTATGAAAGCATTATCTAAAGTTCTACCACGCATGTAAGCAAGTGGTGCAACTTCAATAATTCCTTTTTCTGAATTAGAAATAAAACTTTCAGCTCCCATAATTTGATAAAGGGCATCATATAACGGGCGCAAATAGGGATCAACCTTGCTTTGTAAATCTCCTGGCAAAAAGCCTAAATTCTCACCGGCTTCAATGGCAGGTCTTGTTAAAATAATTTTATTTACTTCATTATTTCTTAAGGCTGTAATTGCCATTGCCATTGCCAGATAGGTTTTACCTGTACCGGCAGGCCCCACACCAAAAACTATCATTTTATCTCTTATTAAGTCTACATATTTCTTTTGACCTAATGTTTTGGGTTTAATAGGCTTCCCCATTATTGTTCTGCAAATAATGTTATCATCTAATTCAACTATTGCAGATTCTTTTTCCTCAAAGCTTAAAGACAATGCATAATCAACATTTTGTTCTGTGATTTCATTTCCTCTTTTTGCCAATTCAATTAATTGGTTAAACACGCTTTTCGCTCTTTTGGTGGCCGTTTCACCACCGATTATTTTCAAATCTCCATCTCGTGAAATAATCGTAACATGTAAGGTCTTTTCAATCTTCTTAATATTATAATCAAATTGACCAAATACAGTTTTCTCATATTCTGCAGGAATATCTATAATATTTTCTATTACACTCATTAATTTACCTGTCTGCTGTTGTCTGCTCAACAGATTCCTTTTCTTGTTTTATTTTGTTTAAGGTTGAATCTTTTATGTATTGCACCTTGCCAACGGGTAAAATGCATATAACATCGCCCTTATATTGGTAAAATTCTTTTTTCCGTACTATTCTAACATTTTTTGCTAATATTTTGTAGCCTTTTTGTTCTAATATTGCTAATTTATTGTTTAACTTAGATGATAAAACTTTTTCTGCCTGCTTTTTTGAATAATTTGCAGTTTTTATTGTATAATCTTTGCTTACATATTTGCCAAAGCCTATTGGAAAATAATAATTTTCAAAAAATTTTATTTTTGATTCGCTGTATTCAATATCTTTATTTTTTTTACTTTTAATATGCCATCTGTAGTTTTTTATAAAAGGGATGTAATAGGTTTTAGAGGAATTATATATTTTATATTTATGTTTAACAGGAATTTGGTCATTATAATTAAATTTAATTTTCCCTAAAATATCTCCGTCAGAGCCGGTAATAACCGAGTAAAGCTTTTGACCTGATTCATCTGCAACGTCTGTTACACCCTTAATAAGAATTTGATTTTTATGTACATATTGATTTTTCTTAACTAATGGCGTACCTTTTCTAACCACTATAGATTGGATTTTTCCTGAATATTTGGAAACAATGTTATAAGGACGGCTTTCTTTTTTTGCAATTTCAGTAATATAATTTTCCTTTATGTGAATTATAAGATTAGTGCCTTTTATTTCAGCACATACCCAACTTATGTCATTATAATTTTCTCTGATGTTTTTTTCTATATTTTCGCAATTTACTTTATTTTTCAAAACCCCTTCTGTTACATTAAGGCATCTGACATAATCTAAAATTTCTTTTTGGGTATATGAATAGTTGCCGTTTATTGTTATCTTCCAAATAAATTGAGTGGAAATAACTATAAATAAAATAAAGAATATAGCAAATGTTGCAGCTAATTTAATAAAAAAACTATGAGTAATTTTTTTATACAAGCCAAACTCGTGAACATTTATTATTTTTATATTATTATCTTTCGCTATTCCTGTAACAGTATTAAAATCTGACGAATTAATTGTAAAAGATGCCAGAGAATCATTTCCATTTTGATTGAAAGTTATATCTCTTATTTTTATCTCTTTAGTATTGTTTAAGAATCTGTAAATATGTTTGGAATTTATTGTTATTCTATATAAATGAAATTTCATTTAATACCCCACTTACAACCATAGACTCGCTATTGTAATATTTTATGTTTAACTTTTCGCCTTTTATTAATAAATTATATTTTTTGCACATGACTAATATTTCATTATCTTTTATCTCTTTTAAACATCTATAGTTTTCTACAACAAATTCATTTCTGCCAATAATTTCTATTAACGAATCTTTATGTACAACGTCTCTTGGAAGGTCGTATTTATCATCAACATTAAACATGGCGTTTGCTCCTTTGGAATTAATTAGGCAGTATTAAGCAGATTATTTATATTTATTAGATTATGTTAAAGGTAAAGATTTTATTACATAAAAAAGCCAGGACATAGGTCCTGACTTTTTATAATTAATTATATTTGCGCTTTCTAGCAGCTTCTGATTTCTTCTTACGCTTTACGCTTGGTTTTTCGTAATGTTCTCTTTTACGAATCTCCTGCTGAATACCAGCCTTTGCGCAATTTCTCTTGAATCGACGTAATGCACTGTCGATTGATTCGTTTTCTTTTACGATAACGCTTGACATCTGTTCTTCCCTCCCTTCAGTTATAGATTCCTAAAACTGTAGGTATTTGTGTTAAAACACTTTAAATATTATAACATATTTTTTCAATGCGTCAACCTTATTTTTGAAATAATACAAAATTATAACTGGCTTTCCAAAATCTCTTTTGCCTTTTCAATTGCCATATCAGCACCGGCTGGATTTTTACCACCTGCTTGAGCCATATTTGGACGACCACCGCCGCCACCTCCGACACATTTAGCAATTTCTTTAATCATATTTCCGGCATGAGCTCCCTTTGAAATCGCATCATTATCAGCCATAACAATTACATTGGCTTTGTCATTTGTTGTTGAAACAATAACAACAACTCCGCCACCCATTTTTTCTTTTAACTGATCACCAAGATTTCTTAAACCATTCATATCCACATCTGCTACCTTTGTAGCAAGAAGTTTAACTCCCTTTACTTCCACAACGTTGTCTAATGCGTCTCCAACAGATTCGTTAGCTAATTTTGCTTTTAACTTTTCATTTTCACTTGATAATGATTTGATTTCATCATTTAATGAATGAATCTTCTTTGTTAAATTATGTGCATCACTTTTGGCAGCCTTTGCAGCTTCATTTAATAATTTTTCCATTTCTTCAAAATGCTTAATTAAGCCATTTCCTGTTAAGGCTTCAATTCTTCTAACACCTGCAGAAATACCGGCTTCAGAAATAACCTTTAAGTATGAAATTTCCTTTGTGTTTGAAACATGAGTACCACCACATAATTCAACAGAAAAATCTCCCATAGATACAACTCTAACTGTATCTCCGTATTTTTCTCCAAATAATGCCATAGCACCTGTTTTCTTAGCTTCTTCTAATGTCATTTCTTTTGTGACAACATCTAATCCATTAGCAATCTGTTCATTGACAATAGATTCAACTTTGGCAATTTCTTCTTTTGTCATTGCCTGGAAATGTGTAAAGTCAAATCTTAATCTTTCAGCATCAACATAAGAACCTGCCTGCTCAACATGTTCGCCTAAAACAAGTTTTAATGCCTTCTGTAATAAATGTGTTGCACTATGGTTTTTAGCAATTGCTTCTCTGTTAGCGCTGTAAACTTTAAGAGCTACTTTATCTCCAACCTGAACCATACCTTCTACAACATATCCAACATGTCCAATCATTGAGCCATGAAGCTTAATTGTATCTACAACTTTAAATTTTCCGTTAGCTGTTTCAATAATACCTTTATCACCTGTCTGACCACCCATTGTTGCATAAAATGGAGTCTCATTTACAAGAATTGTGCCATTATCACCTTCAGCTAATGCCTGAACAACTTCTTTTTCTGTTGTTAAAGCTGTAATTTCTGATTCATTTTCCAATTTGTCATATCCAACAAACTTTGATGTTAAATTCTTATCAAGACTTTCGTATACTGTTTCATCTGCACCCATGTAGTTAGTTGTCTTACGGGCATTTCTTGCCTTTTCTCTCTGAACTTCCATAGCTTTTTTGAAACCTTCTTCATCTACGCTAAATCCTTTTTCTTCAAGAATTTCTTTTGTAAGATCAAGTGGGAATCCATAAGTATCATATAACTTAAAGGCATCGTCCCCTGATAAAGTCTTGTTTCCTTCTTCTGAAATTTTTGCTTCCATTTCAGCCAAAATATTAAGACCTGTATCAATTGTTTTGTTAAATTTATTTTCTTCTTCAGTTAATACTTTGAAGATCATATTTTTCTTTTCTTCAAGTTCAGGATAACCATCTTTAGAACTTTCAATTACAGTTTCTGAAAGGTCTGAAAGGAACATTCCATCAATACCTAATAATCTTCCATGTCTTGCAGCACGTCTGATTAATCTTCTTAATACATATCCTCTACCTTCATTTGATGGCATAATACCGTCAGAAATCATAAATGTAGCTGAACGGATATGATCAGTAATGATTCTTATGGAAACATCCCATTTATATTCTTTCTTATATTCTTTTCCTGAAATTTCGCATACTTTATCACGTAAAGCTTTAATAGTATCAACATCAAAAATAGAATCAACATCCTGAACGACTGTTGCAAGTCTTTCAAGTCCCATACCTGTATCTATGTTCTTCTGCTTTAATGTTGTATAATTTCCTTTGCCGTCATTTTCAAACTGAGTAAATACGTTGTTCCAGATTTCAATATATCTGTCACATTCGCAACCTACAGTACAATCTGGTTTACCACAACCATATTTTTCACCACGGTCATAATAAATTTCTGAACAAGGACCACAAGGGCCTGCACCATGTTCCCAGAAGTTATCTTCTTTACCGAATTTGAAAATTCTGTCTTTTGGAATACCCATTTCTTTATTCCAAATATCAAAAGCTTCATCATCTTCTAAATAAACAGAAGGGTATAATCTGTCAGCTTCAAGTCCAACAACTTCTGTTAAAAATTCCCAAGACCAATGAATAGCTTCATGTTTAAAATAATCTCCAAATGAAAAATTACCAAGCATTTCAAAGAATGTACCATGTCTTGCAGTCTTACCAATATTTTCAATATCGCCTGTTCTAATACATTTCTGACATGTCGCCATTCTTGTTCTAGGTGGAACTTCCTGACCTGTAAAATAAGGCTTTAAAGGCGCCATACCTGCATTAATAAGCAATAAACTGTTATCATTATGTGGCACTAATGAATAACTGCTTTTTACTAAATGTCCTTTTGACTCAAAGAAATCAAGGAACATTTGTCTTAATTCATTTAATCCGTATTTCTTCATTGTAAGTTCCTCCTAAACTAATCAGCTTTAATCTGATGGAAAGCTTTTTTACCCTTCTTAATTAAGATAACACCTTCATCATTAAAATCAGTTGTAGTTAATGTTTTATCTATAGCATTTACTTTTTCTCCATTAACAGAAACACTGTTCTGGTTTACTAAAGTTCTTGCTTCACTTCTTGATTTTGCAAGTTTTGTATCTACTAAAATTGTTAAAATATCAATTCCCTGTTCTAATTCAGCCTTTGCATATGTTGTTGTAGGAATATCACCTGAAATTCCTCCTTTAGCAAATATATTCCTAGCTGCATCTAATGCTTTTTTAGCTTCTTCTTCACCATGAACTAACTTAGTTAATTCATAGCCTAAAATTTCTTTTGCCTTATTAAGTTCAGCACCCTGCCATTTTTCCATTTCTTCAATTTCTTCTAATGGAAGGAATGTAAGCATCTTCAAGCATTTAATAACATCTTCATCATCAACGTTTCTCCAATACTGGAAGAATTCGTATGGTGATGTTTTTTCAGGATCAAGCCAAACTGCACCACTAACTGTCTTACCCATCTTCTTACCTTCTGAGTTAAGAAGTAATGTAATTGTCATAGCTGAGGCATCTTTTCCTAATTTACGTCTGATAAGTTCTGTACCACCAAGCATATTACTCCACTGATCATCTCCACCAAACTGAAGATTACAACCATAATCCTGGAATAATTTGTAGAAGTCATAACTCTGCATAATCATGTAGTTGAATTCTAAGAAACTAAGTCCTCTTTCCATTCTCTGTTTGTAACATTCAGCAGTAAGCATTCTGTTTACACTGAAATGTGGTCCAACTTCTCTTAAAACATCAATATAATTTAAATCCATTAACCAGTCTGCATTGTTTACCATTAATGCTTTTCCGTCAGAAAAGTCGATAAATTTGCTCATCTGTTTCTTGAAACATTCAATGTTGTGGTCAATAGTTTCTTTTGTCATCATTTTTCTCATATCAGTCTTTCCTGATGGGTCACCAATCATTGCAGTTCCACCACCTAAAAGAGCTATTGGTTTATTGCCGGTCATTTGAAGTCTCTTCATAAGACATAAAGCCATAAAATGACCTACATGAAGACTGTCTGCTGTTGGATCAAAGCCAATATAGAAAACAGCTTCACCTTTATTTATTAAATCACTAATTAATTTTTCATCAGTAACCTGTGCTATAAGGCCACGCGCTTTCAACTCTTCGTATGTGTTCATAATCTTATCTTCTCCTTCTATAGCATTATTTATGCTCAATCAAATAACAATTTTATCATAGTAGTTAAAATTTTACAATAACCGCTTTTCGTTATTTAAAGCAAAATACAAATAACTCCTTTGCTTTGATCATTTGTTATTTTTTCAACAGTCCCCTGCATTCTGGCTCTTGTATCTTCTGTTAAGTTATCAATTTTATTGCTAATGCCTTCTTCCACTATCTGACCAATTGTTTTTCCGAAAATGTTTGTATCCCAAATATCATTATGTTCTTCATTGGCATTTATAAATTCTATTAAATCCTTCGCCTGCTCTTCGTTACCTATAATTGGAGAAATTTCAGTTAATATATTCGCTTTTACAAAATGAATAGACGGTGCTGTTGCTTTTATTTTTACACCATAATTGCTACCGTTCTTTATTAATTCGGGACTATCTAAAACTATTTCTTCCTTGTCAGGCATAACAATTCCATAGCCTGTTTCCTTCACTTTTGTTATGGCTGAATTCACTTTATCATAACCTGTTTTTTTTGCTGCAAGTTCTTTGATAAATCTTATAAGATGCAACTGATTTTCAATTTTGCTGCCTGTAATTTCTGATAATGTGTCATAATAAGAACTTTCGTCCACAGAAAAATCCATAACAACTTTACCATTGGACAACTCAACCATTGATACAGACATATTTTTTACATAATTTTTGTCAGGACTAAAAATAAGATTTTTTATATCTTTAATTTTAGTAATTTTTTCTAAAATCTGTTTAGAATATTCTATTATGTATTTCATCATATCACTGTCTAAATTGATTATTTCAAGCCATTTTGGAACATTAAATACTATTTCGGTAATTGGAAATTCAAATAATATATTTTCTAAAATATTATTAATGTCATCTTCGTTTAATTTAAGACAGTTTATTGCTATTGTTGATACATCATATTTGCTTTCAATAGTTTTTTTCAATTCCAGACACTCTTTTGATGTAGGCTCCATTGAATTAACAAGAATAATAAAAGGCTTATTAATTTTTTTTAACTCATTAACTGTTTTATCTAATGCCTTGTTGTAGTCTTCAACATTCAAGTCAGTAAAACTTCCGTCACTTGTTATAACTACACCAATTGTTGAGTGTTCTGAAATTACTTTCTCTGTACCAATTTCAGCAGCTTTTGAAAAAGGAATTGACTGTTCAAACCAAGGTGTTTTTACCATTCTTTCAGAATCTTCCTCCATGTGACCTGTAGCCCCATCAACCATAAAGCCAACACAGTCTATTAGTCTAACATTAATATTAGCTTTGTTACCAATATTAATTGTCACCGCTTTATTAGGTATAAATTTAGGCTCTGTTGTCATTATTGTTTTACCGGCTGATGATTGTGGCAGCTCATCCATTGCTCGTTTAACCTCATTTTCATCTTTTATATTTGGCATTACAGCCACATCCATAAAATTCTTAATAAAAGTTGATTTTCCAGTTCTAACAGGTCCCACAACCCCTATGTAAATTTCCCCCTTTGTTCTTTTTTCAATGTCATTATATACATTAAAATCCATAAAAACCTCCCAGTGCATATATTAATACTAAAATATATGGCAATGAGAGGCTTTTTATTACTTTTTACATTAACGGAGAAATTAGTCTTAATAATTTCCCGCATACTTTATACCATAAAGGCCTGTTTCTACATTCTATTAAAGAAACCTTTTTTGATACAGCAAGCATATTTTCATAGTCGGCTTCTATATCATAAATTACATTATTTTTATAAATAAAGCATCCATTTTCAAAATGTAAATATAAACTTCTATAGTCTAAATTAATTGTTCCAACAGTTGCTTTTTCATCATCACTAATAAACATCTTAGCATGAGTAAAACCGGGTGTGTATTCATAAATTTCCACACCGGCTTCGATTAACTCACTGTAATATGTTCTTGCTATACAATAAGCGTATGGTTTGTCAGGTATACCTGGCATGACAATTTTTACATCTACACCACGTTTTGCCGCAAACTTTAACGCAGACATCATAACATTATCCAAAATTAAATATGGTGTAACAATATGAAGATATCTGTTGGCTGTATTAATCATATGTAAATAAACAGATTCACCAACTCTTTCTTTTCCAACCGGCTCATCACCGTAGCCTATTATATAACCATTATCGTCATATATTTTTGGAATTTTTATATCTAAATATCTGTCAAAATTTCCAATTGTCCGCTCTGTTACATTCCACATTTGTAAGAATAAAAGTGTATAGCTTTTTACTGCATCACCTTTTAACATAACCGCAGTATCTTTCCAATAACCGAATTTTTCAACAAGGTTCATATATTCATCTGCCAGATTAATACCACCGGTAAAAGCAACTTTACCGTCAATAACAAGAATCTTTCTATGATCTCTGTTGTTTTGCTCAGTTGTAAAAAAAGGTCTCGCAGGAGCAAAGGTTTTTGACTTTATGCCCATTTGACGTAGTTTCTTATAATAGCCAACCGGTAACTTTGTAAGGGAACAAAGGCCATCATACATTACTCTTACTTCTACGCCTTCTTTTGCCTTTCTTTCAAGAATATTAAGAACTGAGTCCCAGACTTTTCCCTGCTGAATAATAAAATATTCCATAAAAATAAAATCTGTGGCATTCTCCAATTCTTCAATTAAGGCTGTGTACTTTTCCTCTCCACAACTAAAATATGAAACATCAGTATTTTTATAAACAGGACAACCGGTGTAGTCATAAACATACTTTGCAAGCATCGAGACCTGTTTATCCTGTATTTGTAAATCATTGTATATTTGCTGTTCAGGTTGCAAATATCGTTGAGACTTTAAATCAATATGTTCTATTTTTTTTCGAAGTTTTATTGAACCAGGTTGCAATTTAGTGTACAAATACATCAAAACACCAAATCCCGGAACTACAACGATAAAAATAACCCATATCAGTTTCATTGTGGGATCTGATTTATCGCTAACTATATATACAACCGATAAAACCTGCAACAATGTTACAACGTAAGAAACACTTTTATCTAAAACAACGTTGTAGGCAACTGCCCAGAAAAATAAAATCTGAATAATAATCATTAAGCCAAAAATAAAAATTCGACTAAATAAAAATGTGGCAATGCCTTTTTTACCTTTATTTTTTGTCTTATCTAATTTGGTCTTATCCATTAAACTCCCCTTAAATATAATATATGTTATACTATATTAATTTATCTCCATTCTAAATCATGAAATTCGTTTGTCTGTTCACGCTCCATTAATTCCCACATTGCTTCTTCAGCAGGTTTGTTGTCAAAAAGGACTTCATTTACAGCTTCTACTATAGGCATGTCCACATTATATTTTTTTGCAAGTTCTAAAGCGGCTTTAGCTGAAACTGCACCTTCAACAACCATTTTTACTTCTTTAACAGCCTCATCTAATGTGTAGCCTTTGCCTATAAGGACACCGGCTCTTCTGTTTCTTGAGTGCTTACTGTTACATGTTACAATTAAGTCACCAATTCCTGATAGGCCATTGAAAGTTCTTGAATGACCACCCATTTTGACACCAAGAGCTGTAATTTCCTTGATACCTCTTGTAATTAAAGCAGCCTCTGTATTATCACCAAAACCAAGACCGTCAATTATGCCCGCTGCAAGGGCTATAACATTCTTTAAAGAGCCACCTAATTCAATACTCTTTCTGTCAGGACTTATATATGTTCTAAAATATTTATTTGCAAACATTGTCTGAACTTTCTGTGCTACTTCTTTCTTCTTAGCACCAATAACTACAACTGTAGGTATGTTACGTCCTACCTCTTCAGCATGGCTTGGACCTGAAAGTACAACAGCCTCGCATGTTGGTAATTCTTCTTCCATAATTTCTGTCATTGTATCAAAAGTCTTATCTTCAATTCCTTTTGCAACATCAACAATTATTTGACCGTCAGGTATAATATCTTTTAATAATTTAGATGTACTTCTGACAAATGATGAAGCAACTGCCATAACGATTAATTCAGAATTCTTAACAGCTTCTTCAATATTATTTGTAATTATAATATCTTCTGGAATTTTTATTCCAGGCAAGCTTATTTTATTTTCTCTATCTTTGCTTAATAAATCTACTTCTTTCTGCAATGCAGACCATATTGTTACATCATGTCCGTTTCCATATAATATTTTTGAAAGAGCAATGGCCCAACCACCACCGCCTAATACTGTAACTTTTGACATATTATGCCTCCTTTTTCTGACCAATTTTTCGTTCTGTTCCATTGACCAGTCTTTTTATATTATCTTTATGTCGTATATAAGACAAAACCATCATGATTCCAACCAAAATATACGATTCTAATTTTTCACTTTGATTTAAGTTATGCACCATGTTCAACTGACCGAATATTACCATTTCCAAAAAGAAACCTGTCATTAAGCATAATGAACTAAACGAAACATATTTAGTTAAAGCAAGTGCAACAAAAAAAGTTATTAAACCAAGAGCTAAAAATTTCCAGTCAAAAAAGACAAGTGAGAAAATAACTCCCGATGATGCTGCAATGCCTTTCCCTCCTTTAAAATTCATATAAAAAGGAAAATTATGGCCTAAAATTGTACCAAGCCCTGTATATAAGGCAATTGCAATTAAACTGTCATTACATGAATTTCTAAAAAGTAAATATGTAACACCTACGGCAAAAACAGCTTTAAGTGCATCGCCGAAAAATGTCATAAAACCATATTTTTTTCCAAGTGTACGCATGGCATTCGTTGTTCCTGAATTGCCACTTCCAAATTCTCTAATGTCTATATTATGCATTTTACCAATTATAAAACCTGTTTGAAATAAGCCGAAAATATAACCGATAACAATGCAAATTATTTTCTGCCAAACCATCGCAAATACTCCTTAAATTAAAATGTTTATTTTTCTTTTCTTTCTCTAATAATAAATCTTAATGGAGTTCCTCTGAAACCAAAAGCTTCTCTGATACGGTTTTCAATGTATCTTGTATAGGAGAAATGCATTAATTCCTTATCATTTACAAAAATAACAAATGTTGGTGGCTTTACTGATACCTGAGTAATATAGTAAAGTCTTAAACGTTTACCCTTATCTGATGGTGGCTGTTGCATTGCTACTGCTTCTGCCATAATTTCATTTACAACACCTGTTTCTATTCTCATAGTGTGATTTTCAATTACCATATCAATCATATCAAACAACTTAGGTAATCTTTGACCTGTTTTTGCTGAAATAAACATAATTTCTGCATACTGCATAAAAGAAAGAATCTGTCTTACTTTATTAGTATACTCATAAACAGTCTTGTCATTTTTCTCAATTGCATCCCATTTATTTACGGCAATAATTATACCTTTTCCATTTTCATGGGCAATCCCGGCAATTTTTGCATCCTGTTCAGTAACCCCTTCAGTTGCATCAATAACAATAACCACCACGTCTGCTCTTTCTACAGCAGTAACAGTTCTAATAACACTGTATCTTTCGATATCTTCTTTTACTTTTGATTTTCTTCTAATACCTGCAGTATCAATAAAAACATATTCTTTTCCATTCCATTTAACATCAGTGTCAATGGCATCTCTTGTTGTGCCTGCAATATTAGAAACAATAACACGGCTTTCACCTGTTAGTTTATTGATAATTGATGATTTTCCAACATTTGGCTTACCAACAATGGCGACCTTTGGTCTGTCATCTTCATCTTCTTCTAAATCAAGTGATTTAAAATGTTCAACAACCTTATCAAGCATGTCACCTATACCACTTCTCTGTGATGCAGAAATTGGAACAGGATCACCTATACCTAAATTATAGAATTCATAAACATCTGCCATCATTTTATTAAAATTATCTACTTTATTTACCACTAAAACAACCGGTTTCTGACTTCTACGAAGCATATCTGCAACCTTTGCATCAGCATCAATTAAGCCCTGCTTTACATCTGTCATAAATATAATAACATCTGCTGTATCAATGGCAATCTGCGCCTGCTCACGCATCTGTGCTAAAATAATGTCACTGCTATCAGGTTCAATACCACCTGTATCAATCATTGTGAAATTATAATTAAGCCAATCAATATCAGCATATATTCTGTCTCTTGTGACGCCCGGAGTGTCTTTTACTATTGAAATTTTTTGTCCTGCTAAAGCATTAAATAATGTTGATTTTCCAACATTAGGTCTACCTACTATAGCCACAATTGGTTTACTCATATTCTCTCACCTCACCATTAGATTTTACAATAAGTACCATTATTTGTAAATTGCTTATTTTATTTCCAAAAAAGCCGCCAGATTTCCTCTTTTTCCGTTAGTTGCTCTATGGGAAAAGAGCATCTTATGGTTACAGCATGTACAAATATCAGGTAAATGAATATTCTCTTCTAATACACCACATTCCCTGAAAACTATTCTGTTACACTCCCATAAGTCCAACATATATTTACCATTTCCTTTATTCAAAAGGATATTGTCTATATTGTCAGGAAATGCCATCTTAAATTCATTAGCCACATCTTCACTAATTTCATAGCAACTCATACATATTGAAGGACCAATGCAGGCAATAACATCCTTGGAATCAGTACCGTAGTTTTCTTTCATTTTCTTTAGAGTACATGCGCCTATTTTTCCAACTGTACCTCTCCAGCCGGAATGAGAAAGACCTATGGCCTTATTTTTTACATCTACCATATATAATGGAACACAGTCTGCAAAATATGTTGCCAAAACTACATTCTTTTCATTTGTAATCATTCCATCAATGTCAGTAAAACAATTTTCTTTATAAATACCGTTTCCCTTAAATTCTTTTCCAACTACAGCTACATTTGTAGTATGAGTCTGTTTACTACAAACGATATTTTTACTTTCAAACCCAATTGCATTTGCAATTATCTTGTGATTATTTACTACATTTTCTTCTAAATCGCCTCGACCAAAGCCTAAATTCATAGAACTTAAAACTCCCTGGCTTACACCACCTATTCTTGTGGAAAAGCCATGTGTAAGCCATGGTATCTCATCCATTGCTTTATATGAAATATATGGAACATCGTTTTTAAATTTTATAACAGTTGAATTTCTGCTTTTTTTGTTTAACAATACTATATTCATTACATTACTCCAAAACAATTATAAATATACCGAATTTGCTCCTCTGTTATTGCTATAACATCAAAACTGCACTGAAAATCCATAAAAATCTGGTTTTCATTTAAAAACCACATTGCTGTTTTGTAGATTTTCTGTTGTTTTCTATAATTTACCGCCTCTAAAGGATTGCCATACATAAGATTTTTTCTATATTTTATTTCAATAAAATGCAATGTATCTTCCTTAGATGCAATTACATCGATTTCCCCTATTTTACAGGAATAGTTTGATGCAATAATTTTGAAATTCTCTTTTTTCAAATATTCAATGGCTTTTTTTTCGTAAAAACCACCAACTTTTCTTGTATTCATAGTCCCCCTTAAAATCATTATCTTACAAAAATAATTTAATAAATCATTTATCTTTTTATAAACAAACAAAGGGTAAATTATAATAATCTACACAAAATTCTTTATAAAAGTTTTTCTATGTATAGGACATGGACCTACCTTTTTCAAAGCTTCAATATGTTTTGCCGAACCATAACCTTTGTTTGAAGCAAAATCGTATTCAGGATAAATCTTATGGTATTCAACCATCATTGCATCCCTTGTAACTTTTGCTATTATACTTGCTGCACCAATGGAAATGCTTTTTGCATCACCCTTTATAATCGGAATCTGCTTCATATCAAGCCCCGGAATGTTTACAGCATCGTTTAACAACAAATCAGGCTGTTTTTCCATTGAAGCAATTGCTTTTCTCATTGCCTCGTATGTTGCCTGTAAAATATCGATTTCATCTATTCTCTCAGGACTTGATTGAGCAGTTTTTGCACATATGGCTTTTTCCATTATTTGTGGATACAACTCTTCTCTTTTTTTGGCTGAAAGTTTTTTTGAGTCATTAATGTATAAAATATTACATTCTTTTGGTAAAATCACAGCTCCTGCAACAACAGGACCGGCCAAAGGACCTCTACCAACCTCATCTATACCGCATATTAATTCATAATCAGAATATTTTCTTTCAAAATATTGTAAATTATAAATTCTTTCTAACTCTAAAAGATACTTTTGGTGGTCTTTCCTTGCCTTTTCAACTAACTTTAAAACACCGCTTCTTTCATCACTTTTATATTCTTCAGCAAACTGTAATAAGTCTTTTTCATCCAAAAATGATAATTCTTTTTTAATATCTGCAATACTTTTTCCCATTGTTTCTACCTTTTAATTTCTATCTAAAGTGATTCTGCCTAATTTTCCACTTCTAAAGTCATCTAAAACTATCTTACTTGTTTTGTCCAAATCAGGCTGATTTCCTTTCAATTTGCAACCTCTTACCTCTGCTATCTGATACATAATCTGTAGAATGTTATCATCACCTTCAATACTATATCTGTCTTTGATTGCATTTGGATATAAGTTTTCTAATAGTTTAATTAGCTGGAATGCAAGTTCAGATACATCTAAAATATTATCATTCATTGAGCCAATAAAAGCTAAATGCATACCGATTTTCTGGTCATCAAATTTAGGCCATAAAACCCCAGGTGTATCCAAAAGTTCAAGATTCTTATTAAGTCGAATCCATTGTTTTCCTTTTGTTACTCCCGGCTTGTTACCTGTTTTTGCACAGTTCTTTCCTGCATAAGCGTTAATAAAAGTAGATTTACCAACATTTGGTATACCAACTACCATAGCTCTAATTGGTCTGTTTTTAATGCCTCTTTTTAAATTTCTTTCTATTTTTTCTTTACAGGCAATATTAACAGCATTATTAATTTCCTTAATGCCCTGCTTATTTTTAGAATTGATTTTTAAAGCAACAATTCCTTTTTTCTTAAAATATTCAATCCATTTATTATTTTGCTTTTCATCTGCTAAATCAGCTTTATTTAATAAAACAAGTCTTGCCTTATTCTGACCAAGATTGTCAATTTCAGGATTCCTACTACTTAACGGAATTCTTGCATCTAATAATTCAATTATTAAATCTATTAATTTTATATCTTCCTTCATTTGACGCATGGCTTTTGTCATGTGTCCCGGAAACCATTGATAATCCATAATCTTTCTCCTAAATTTTCTATTAAATAAAAAAGGAACGAGAATAAACCCGCTCCTTTTTTAAAGTAATAATTATTTAACTAATTCTTTTACCTTAGCAGCCTTACCTACTCTGCTTCTAATGTAGTTAAGTTTAGCACGTCTTACTTTACCCTGTCTTACTACTTCAATCTTAGCAATGTTTGGTGAGTATAAAGGCCAAGTTCTTTCTACACCAATACCGTTTGAATTCTTTCTTACTGTGAAAGTAGCTCTGTTGCTTCCACCCTGTTTCTTAAGTACAAGACCTTCGAAAATCTGAATTCTTTCTCTGTTTCCTTCAACGATCTTAGCGTGAACCTTAATTGTGTCACCTACGTTAAAAGGTGTTACTTCCTTAATCTGTGCATCTTCAATTTCTTTAATTAATTCCTGCATAATTTCCTCCTTATTTATTCCGATGTTCTTAATACATAATGTAACAGAGGACCATCTTTTTTTTATACAGCGTTTGTTATAATAACATAAAAAACTTTATTTATCAAGTGTTTTTATGAATTTTATATCTTCTTTTGTCAAATTAGCTTCTTCCATTAAATCAGGACGTCTTTCAATTGTTCTAATAATAGATTGTTTTCTTCTCCATTCATCAACCTTCAGATGATTTCCCGATAAAAGAATAGGTGGTACTTCCTTGCCCATAAATTCAGCAGGCCGTGTGTATTGTGGGTATTCGAGTAAATTATCATTAAATGACTCAAACTCTGCAGACACCTCATTATTTAACACTCCGGGAACAAGTCTTGAAATTGCATCAATCATAACCATGGAAGGCAATTCACCACCTGTAAGGACATAATCTCCTATTGAGACATTATCTGTAACTATCATTTCAAGAACTCTTTCATCAATACCTTCATAATGGCCACACAAAAACACTAAATCTTTTTCTTTTGACAACTCTTCCGCCATTGACTGATTAAAAACTTTTCCTTGTGGAGTTAAGTATACAACCCTTGGTTTATAACCAATTTGTTCTACTACCGATTCATAACTTTTATATACAGGTAATGGTTGCATTACCATGCCTGCCCCACCACCGTAGGGATAATCATCTATCTGACCATATTTATTGCCGGCAAAATCTCTTATATTTATAGCATTCAAGCTAATGAGACCGTTCTTAATGGCACGACCGGTAATACTTGTATTTACTCCCTGATTAATCATTTCAGGGAATAATGTTAAAACATGAAAATTCATTAATCCATTAATCCTTTCATAACATGAACTGTAATAGTTTTATTTTTAATATCCTTATTTAAAACACATTGCTCTATAACAGGGAACAGTACTTCCCTACCTTCAGGTGTTTTTACTACATATACCCCATTGGCACCTGTTTCCATTACATCAACCAGTTCACCAATGTAATTTTTTTCTTCATCAACAACATTGCACCCTATTAAATCAACGATAAAATGTTCATCTTCACCTAATGGAATTGCATTTTCTCGAGACACAAGCAAATCCAGTCCTTTAAATTTCAAAATATCATTAATGTTGTCGTATTGCTTAAATTTTAAAATAACCATATTTTTAAAATATTTTACACCTGTTACATTTACATTTATATATTCTTTTCCCGTATCAATTACAGCTTCTTCTAAATAATCAAATCTTTTTATATCATCTGTAGTAGGAAATACTTTAACTTCTCCTTTTATTCCATGAGAGTTTGTAATAACTCCAACTCTTAAATACTGTTCCATAATTTCTCCCTCTCACATAAAATGAACTTGAACATTGTCTTTTATACATAACAAGGCTGGAAAATCTTCCAGCCTTGTTGCACTTGTACTAAAGTGATTTTATTGAATTTCAACTTTAACTTTTTTGTCGCTTTTAGAAGATGCAGCCTTAACTACTGAACGAATAGCCTTAGCAATTCTTCCCTGCTTTCCGATTACTTTTCCCATATCGTCACTGGCAACATGTAAAGTAATAAGTATTTCTCTTTCGTTTTCAGTTTCAGATACTACAACTTCATCAGGAGAGTCAACAAGTGCTTTTGCAATTGTTTCTACCAATTCTTTCATGAATTTGCCCTCCGATATTATTTTTCAATACCAGCAATCTTTAAAAGCTTTCCAACTGTTTCTGTTGGCTGTGCTCCTGTTGATAACCATTTCTTTGTAGCTTCTTCGTTTAAATCAAATATACTTGGTTCCTGATTTGGATCGTATGTTCCGATTTCTTCGATGAATCTTCCATCTCTAGGTGCTCTTGAGTCAGCAACTACTATTCTGTAGATTGGATGTCTCTTCTTTCCCATTCTCTTTAATCTAATCTTTACTGCCATTTTTTCTTTACCTCCGTAAAATAATTTAATTTCTAATATTTATGTTTAAAAGCCAAAAGGCATTTTAAATCCACCTTTACGTTTTCCTTTTCCACCCATCATGCCAGGCATGCTCTTCATCATTTTTCTTGCCTGTTCAAACTGTTTTACAAGCTTATTAACTTCGCTTATATCAACACCGGCACCCTTTGCAATTCTCTTCTTTCTTGAAGGATTCATAAGGTCAGGATTGCCTCTTTCTTCTTTCGTCATCGAATAAATAATTGCTTCAATCTTACCAAGCTGTTTATCATCAGGAAGCATATCTTCCTTTATCTGACCACCAACTCCCGGTATCATCTTAAGCAAGGATGATAAACCACCCATGTTTCTAATCTGAGCCATATATTCAAGATAGTCATCAAAAGTAAACTGTGCTTTCTTAAGCCTCTGTTCCATTTCTTTTGCCTTATCCTGATCAATTGACTGCTCAGCCTTTTCAATAAGAGAAAGAACATCTCCCATTCCTAAAATTCTTGATGCCATACGGTCCGGATGAAATTGTTCTAAATCTGATAACTTTTCACCCATACCTATATATAAAATTGGCTTGCCTGTAACTGCCTTAATTGAAAGAGCAGCACCACCTCTTGTATCACCGTCTAATTTTGTAACAATAATACCGTCAATACCAATCTTATCGTTAAATTCTTTTGCAACATTAACTGCATCCTGTCCTGTCATAGCATCTACAACCAAAACAGTTTGTGTAATGTCTACATTATCTCTAATCTCCACAAGTTCGTTCATCATGTCTTCATCTACATGTAAACGACCTGCTGTATCAAGGATTACAACATTGTTGCCATTTTTCTTTGCATGTTCAATAGCTGCCTTTGCAATATTTAAAGGCTTTTGTTTATCTCCCATTGAGAAAACAGGTACCTGCTGTTTTTCACCGTTAATCTTTAACTGCTCAATGGCAGCCGGTCTGTAAACGTCACAGGCTACAAGTAAAGGTTTCTTACCTCTTCCTTTAAGCTTGCCTGCAATCTTAGCAGTTGTTGTAGTTTTACCGGCACCCTGAAGTCCCATCATCATAATAACGGTAATTTCATTATCCGGTAACAATTTAAGTTCTGTTGTTTCAGAACCCATTAAAGCTGTAAGTTCTTCGTTTACAATCTTTATAACCATCTGACCTGGTGTTAAACTTGTTAAAACATCCTGACCAATGGCTCTTTCATTTACTTTTTTAATGAAATCTTTAACAACCTTAAAGTTTACGTCAGCCTCAAGTAAAGCAATCTTTACTTCTTTTAAAGCTACTTTAACATCTTCTTCTGTAAGACGCCCCTTGCCACGCAAATTTTTGAATATATTTTGTAATTTATCGGATAAGCTTTCAAATGCCAAAGCCCTACCTCCTAGTAATTATCTAAAATTTCCTGTGCAATTGTTTTTATTTCATGAATGTTGTTCTTGTCACCGCTGTCTGCTAACTGACATATTTTTTCAACATCCTCTTTAGTTTTGGAAAATCTTTCAAGTAAATGTAACTTTTCTTCATAACCATTCAAAGTCTTGTCACATCTTTTTACTAAATCGTGTACACCCTGTCTGGATATACCTCTTTCTTCTGCGATTTCTCCTAAACTTAAGTCATTTAAAATAAAATCTTCATATATTTCTTTTTGATGATTAGTTAATAGTTCTCCATAAAAATCATATAATAAAGAACTTTTAAATATATCTTTCATAAAAACGCACCTTGCCTACCTGACATATATTACACTAAAGAAAAGGAGGTGTCAAGTATTTTTTCTTGACACCTTCCAGCTTTATTTTTCAGCAATTTATTTTCTATAAGTTTGGAGCCTGCTCTACAGGACTATAGCCTGCTTTGCTTAATGCTTTTAATATCTGTTCCTTATGGTCATGACCAAAACATTCTAATGTAACTTTAAGTTCCACAGCCGCATTTCTGTTTACTGATACAAACTGGTTATGGTCAAGCTTAATTACATTACCCTGCTGTTTTGCAATTGTATTTGCAACCTTAACAAGTTCGCCCGGCTTATCAGGAAGTAAAACAGAAACTGTAAATACACGTCCTCTTTGAATTAAACCATGCTGCAATGTAGAGGACATTGTAATAATATCCATATTACCGCCACTGATAATTGAAACAATCTTCTTATCCTTACATTTCAAATGCTTTAATGCAGCAATTGTAAGAAGACCTGAGTTTTCAGCAACTAATTTATGATTTTCTACCATATCAAGGAACGCATCTATTAATTCATCGTCTTTAATGGTGATAATTTCATCAATATTTTTCTGTATGTATGGGAAAATATTTTCTCCCGGTGTTTTTACAGCTGTACCGTCAGCGATAGTGTTGGCACTTGGTAAAGTTACAACATGTCCTGCTTCTAAGCTTGCTTTCATGCAGGCTGCATTTTCAGGTTCAACACCAATTACCTTAATTCTAGGATTTAAAAGCTTGGCAAGTGTACTTACACCTGTTGCAAGTCCACCACCACCAATTGGAACTAAAATATAATCAACTGTTGGTAGTTCCTTGAAAATTTCCATTGCAATACTACCCTGACCCGCAGCAACATCTAAATCATCAAATGGATGAATAAATGTATAACCTTCTTTTTGTGCAAGGTTAAGAGCATACTTGCATGCATCATCATATACATCCCCATATAAAATAACATCTGCCCCATAATTCTTTGTTCTGTTTACTTTCATTAAAGGTGTTATAGTTGGCATAACTACTGTTGCCTTAACGCCAAAGAGTTTTGCAGCATAGGCAACGCCTTGTGCATGGTTACCGGCCGAAGCAGTAATAAGACCTCTTTCTCTTTCTGCTTCAGATAAAGTACTTATTTTGTAGTAAGAACCTCTTACCTTATAGGCGCCTGTAAACTGCATGTTTTCAGGTTTAATATAAACATCATTTCCTGTCTGTTCACTAAAATAATCACTATAAATTAAATTAGTGTTTAATGTTACTTTTTTTACTGTTTCACTTGCTTCCTCAAATTTCTTTAAAGCTAATTTGTCACTCATCATTGTCCACACTTTCTTTTTATTCTGTAAATAGAGCCTCTACAAACTCTTTCGAATCAAATCTTTGCAAATCATCAATCTGCTCACCAACTCCAATGTATTTAACCGGTATACCAAGTTCAGCCTGTATTGCTATTGCTATACCACCCTTTGCCGAGCCATCCATTTTAGTAAGAATTACACCTGTTATATCAGCACATTCCTTAAACTGTCTTGCCTGTTCCAGAGCATTCTGACCGGTTGTTGCATCAAGTACAATAAAATTCTCACGTCTTGTTTCTGGAAATTCTTTGTCAATAATTCGATTTAATTTCTTTAATTCTTCCATTAAATTCTTTTTATTGTGAAGTCTTCCTGCTGTATCACAAAGTAAAATATCTGCATTTTTATTTTTAGCAGAACTAATTGCATCGAATAATACTGAACCAGGATCGGAACCTTCCTTTCCTGATACAATATCAACCCCTGCCCTATTAGCCCATTCTATAAGCTGATCTGCAGCAGCAGCTCTAAATGTATCCGCAGCAGCTAAAACTACTTTCTTACCATTATTCTTAAATTGGCTTGCAAGTTTACCTATTGATGTTGTTTTACCTACACCATTTACACCAATCATTAAAATAACAGATTTTTCATTTTCAAAATCATAAGCGTTTTGGCCAATGTACATTTGTTCTTTTATGTTTTCAATAAGTAAATCCTTACATTCCATAGGCTCTTTTATATTTTTTTCTTTTACCTGAGCACGCAAATTATCAAGGATTTCTTCTGTTGTATTAACACCAATGTCACTCATAATAAGGATTTCTTCTAATTCCTCATAGAAATCTTCATCAATGTGAGAAAAACCTGTAAAAATAGAATTCAAACCTGAAACAATATTATTTCTTGTTTTTGTCAATCCTGATACAAGTTTCGAAAAGAATTTTCCTGCCATAACTTCCTCCTATTTTATTTATCTAAGTCATTTTCAAGTAAGTCTACAGAAACAAGAGCTGAAATACCCTTTTCCTGCATTGTAATACCATACAAGCGGTCTGTACAATTCATTGTACCACGTCTGTGTGTAATTACAATAAACTGAGTGTTCTTTGTAAGTTTATGTAAATATTCAGCAAATCTTACAACGTTAGAACCATCAAGCGCTGCCTCAATTTCGTCTAACAGACAGAAAGGCGATGGTTTCAAATTCTGTATTGCAAATAACAAACTAATGGCTGTTAATGCTTTTTCACCACCGGATAACTGCATCATATTTTGAAGTTTTTTACCTGGTGGTTGAGAAATAATATTAATTCCTGCATCTAAAATATCTTCAGCATCGGTTAATTCAATTGTTCCTTTTCCACCACCAAATAATTCCTTAAACACAATATCAAATTCTGTTTTTATTTCTTCGAACTTTTCTTTGAACTGCTTACGCATTCCAACTTCAAGCTCATCAATTATTTTAAGAAGGTTTTCTTTTGCTTCCATTAAGTCTTCATGTTGCGATTTCATAAACTGATAACGCTCATTTACTTCCTTAAATTCTTCAATGGCATTAATATTTACATCACCTAAAGACTTCATTTGCTTTCTAATTGAATTAATGTTGTCTCTAATTTCACTCTTATTTGTAAAATCATAATTTTTCATTTCAGCAGCTGTTCTATATGTGATTTCATATTCATTCCACATATAAGCTTCTTTGTTTTCACTCTTTTCTTCCAGAGCTTCTTTTTGGCTACTTAAACGATAAATTTCTTTATCAAGAGATGAAATTCTTTCTGACAATTGTTCTCTCTTTTCAAAGAATTCCTTATGTTCTTTACTTTGATTTTCTTTTTCAGTAATTGCCTCTTCAATCTCTTTATTTAACTGTTCAGTTAAATCTCTTGCTTTATTAGCCTCTTTAGTGAGATTTTCTATAGCTTCCAATCTTGCAGAAATTTCAACATTGTTTTCTTCCGAATTATTTTTTATGTTATCAAGTTCTTTTGTAAGGGAATTAATAACATCTTTTGCTTTATTGATTTTTTCAACAATAAATTCATGCTTTTGCTTATAGTTAGCAATTTCAATGTTAATTTCTTCTAAGATTGAACTCTTCTCGCCTATATTTTCTTTTAGAGAATTCAATTTTTTGGTCTTTTCAACCACTTGTTCTTCTAATTCACTGTTTTTATTTTCAGTACCGGTTAATTCTTCATTTAACTGCGTGCTGTTTTTACTAATGTCGCTAATTTCAGACTGCATATTAGAATTTTCCTGCTCAAAACTCTGATACTCAAGCATAATACTGTCTTTTCGTGCATTAGCCTGCTTAAGATTAATTTCCAATGTGTTTTTAATAATCATTTGTTCCTGAAGAACTTTATTTATTTTTTCTTCCTCTTCACTTAAAACACCTGACTCACTTTTATTTTCTAGAAGTTGTTTGTCTAAATCTTCTTTTTCCTTTTTTAATTTAGTTAAAGACTTTTCGATTTCTTCAATTTCTCTACGTCTTCCTAAAAGATTACTGTTATTCTTAAATGCACCACCTGAAATAGAACCACCTACATTTAAGTATTCACCTTCAAGAGTTACAATTCTAACAGCGTATCTATATTTTCTTTCAATGGAAATGGCATTATCAATTGTATCAACAACCATAACCCTTCCCAAAAGATATTTAGCAACACCCTCATATTCTTTCTTTATTTCCACTAAGTCACTGGCAAGACCTACAACTCCTTTTTCTTCCAAAGCATCCGGAGCATTAAAGTTTGTCTTATTACTCATACTGCTTAAAGGAAGAAATGTAGCTCTACCATATCTGTTTTTCTTCAAATATTCAATTGTATCTTTGGCTGTTGTTTCTGTATCAGTAACAATATTTTGAATATTTCCGCCAAGGGCTGTTTCAATTGCCACTTCATATTTTTTATCAACCTTAATAATATCCGCAACAACACCAATTATACCTTTTTTAGATTCCTTAAGTTCCATTACTCTCTTAATACTATTGCCGTAGCCTTCGTATCTTTCAGTAATATTCTTTAAAGTTTCTAAATTAGATTTTAATTTATGATATTTCTCCTGATTTTCAGATAAACGTTTACTTAATTTACTGTTTTCAATTCTAAGAGAAACTATTTTTTCTTTGTATTCCTGAAGTTTTCCCTGAACTTCTTTGATTTCCTTATTAACATCTTCTAACTGTTCTTCAAACTGTTTAATAGCATTTTCCTGACCATCTTTTCTGTTTTGAAAATCAATCAGTTTCTGATTAAGCTGTGACTTTCTAATATTAATCTGCTCTAACAAAGTATCAAATCTTTGAATTTTGCTTTTGATAGATGACTTTGTATTTAAAAGATTAATTATTTCTTCTTTATCATGCTCAATTTCCTGTTCTAAATGAGATATTTCGTCGTTAACACTTGCAATTTCTTCATTAGACTTTGTTTGTGTTTCGATAATCTCATTTAACTGCTTTTCATTTTCTTCTTTTTCTTTTGTGGAGTCATCTAATTCTTTTGACTGTTGTTCAATTTCCTTTGTAATTGAATCAATTCTCTGGTTAATATATGACTCATTGTTTTTGGCAGAATTAATCTGTTCCTTAATAACATTAATCTGACCTTCAAATTTCTCAATGTTTAAAATTGTCTCATTTAAAGTACCCTTTTTAGTCTCAATTGAACTATTAATATCTTCTATTATCTGCTCTAACTTTGTGTAATCTTTCTTTATATTTTCAAATTCATCGTTTGCAATTTGCATGTCTGATGAAGCAATTTTTATTTTTTCATCTAATTGAACTAATCTGTTTTTAATTTCATCAAATTCAATTAAGAACATATTTACATCATTTACTTTCAAGTCTTCTTTTAAAAGCAAATACGTTTTAGCCTTTTCACACTGTTTCTCAAGAGGTATAACCTGTCGTTCAAGTTCTCCTAAAATATCCGTAACACGAACAAGATTCTGATTTTGGTCATCAAGTTTTTTCATGGCATCATTTTTACGACGCTTAAACTTAACAATTCCTGCAGCTTCATCAAAAAGTTCTCTTCTCTCTTCCGGTTTACCGCTTAGAATCTGATCAATCTGACCCTGTCCAATAATGGAATAACCTTCTTTACCAATACCTGTATCATAGAAAAGTTCATTTACATCTTTTAATCGCACCTGTGTACCATTAATCATGTATTCACTTTCACCTGAACGGAAAAGTCTTCTTGACACTGTAACTTCATCATAATCAATGTTGAGCTTATGGTCTGCATTATCAAAAGTAATTGCCACATAAGCATAACCCATAGGTTTTCTGTTTTCTGTACCGGCAAAAATAACATCTTCCATTTTTGAACTACGAAGCTGTTTTGTTTTCTGCTCACCAAGAACCCATCTTACCGCATCAGCAACATTACTTTTTCCTGAACCGTTTGGTCCTACAATACCTGTAATTCCGTTATGAAACTGAAAATTTATTTTATTTGCAAAGGACTTAAATCCATGAATTTCTATATTTTTTAAATACATACTAACTCCTGTTATCTAAAGTTTTAAGTGCGTTATACGCTGCCTGTTGTTCAGCGGCTTTCTTAGTATGACCACTACCTCGTCCAATTACCTGTTGGTCAATTTTGGCAACTGCTTCATAATTTTTGTCGTGGTCCGGTCCACTTTCGCCTACAATCTCATAAGACAGATTTCCTATTTTCACCATATTTACTCTTTCCTGCAAAACAGTCTTGCAGTCATGGAATAATCTTTTCTTTTCAATATCGTTTAATGCAAACTGTAAAATAAAACTTCTTGCAGCATCAACCCCACCATCTAGAAATATTGCACCGATTAAAGCTTCAAAAGCATCTGATACGATGGAATCACGTTTTCGTCCACCTGTAGCTTCTTCACCTTTGCCAAGGTAAATAAAAGACTCCAATTCTATTTCTCTTGCATCAATTGCCAAAGTAGGTTCACATACAAGACTTGCACGAAGTTTTGTCATTTCTCCCTCAGGCATTTCGTTCATGTTTTCAAATAAAAATTCGCTTGAAACCATTTCAAGTACAGCGTCACCTAAAAATTCCAATCTTTCATTATCTTTTATTTTTTTTACTTTATGCTCATTTGCAAAAGATGTATGTGTAAGAGCATTTATTAATAAATTTTTATCTTTAAATACATATTTTATATTTTCTTCCAAAATAGAATAATCTGTGTTCATAAAAATACCTCTATAACGCAACTTAAAGCCCTATTAAAATAGGGCTTTAGTATACTTGTAATGTTTTGTTCTTAAAGAGCTTCCTTTATTTTTTCATAAGCATCTCCAACTGTTACAATTGATTCTGCCTGATCTGTTGGAATTTCAATACCAAATTCATCTTCAATTCCCATAATTATTTCTAAAACATCAAGAGAATCTGCTCCTAAATCATCTACAAACTTACTGTCGGCAGTGATTTTATCCTTATCCAAATCTAAAACCTCTGCAATGGCATTAATAAGTCTATCTAATTCCATAATTAATCCTCCTTGCTTTCTAATGAAAGCTTTTCCTTAAATTTATTGTTAATATCCAATTCATTAAATGTTATACATTGTAAAATTGAATTTTTAATTTCAATTGCTTTTGAACTTCCATGTGTCTTAACTAACAGACCATTTAGTCCTAATAACGGAGCTCCACCATGTTCTTCCAGTGAAAATCCTTTAAGCGTTTTCTTTAAATCTTTCTTAATTAAAAGTGCTCCAATCTTTGTTTTGATAGAATTCATCATAGAACCTTTAATCTTGTCAATTAAAACACTTGCAACACCTTCATATAATTTAAGAATTACATTACCTACAAAAGCATCACAGACAATAACATCTGCATCCCCGTTAGGAATGTCTCTTGCTTCTATATTGCCAATAAAATTAATGCCTTCCATTTCTTTTAATAGTGGGTATGTTTCTTTAACTAAAGCATTTCCTTTTTCTTCTTCTGCACCAATATTAACGAGTGCAACCTTAGGATTCTTAATTCCAACAACATTTTCCATATAAACGGAACCCATCTTAGCAAACTGTAATAAATGTGATGGTCTTGCGTCTACATTTGCTCCACAGTCAATTAACAAAGAAAAACCTGTTTTTGTGGGAATTAATGGTGCTAAAGGAGGTCTTTCGACACCTTTTATTCTGCCAATAATAACATGTCCTCCAACAAGATTGGCACCTGTACTTCCAGCGGAAACCATAGCGTCTGCTTCACCTTTTTTGACCATATACATACATTTAACTAAAGAAGAATCTTTTTTCTTTCTAATAGCTGCAACAGGCGGTTCTCCTGTTTCAATAACTTCTTTAGCATCAACTATCTCTAACTTGTCAGATGAAGGATATTTTTCAAGTTCTTTTTTTATATCATCTTCCCTACCAACAAGCTTTATTAGCATATCTTTATTTTCATTAGCTGCCAAAACAGCACCCTTTACTATTTCGCCAGGCGCGTTATCTCCGCCCATGCAATCTAATGCAATTATAGTCTTCGACATATATAGTCCTCCTTTTGCGCATAATGATAATATACTAAAAAATCCTAATAAAATCAAGAAACATATACCAAAAGAATACTATACAAGCTATATAGCAATGTTCAGTATTCAATTTTCTATTACAAACGAATGCTAACCCCTACTGGATTATATCTAACAAATATTTCAAAGCATAGCTTTTTGATGTCCTTGCTCCAGGCAAATGCTATTTCATGCAAGCACAATATGACCTGCCAGGCTTTTGCCACAAAAAATAAGACTCTGTGAAAACTCACAAAGTCTTATTTTTATAATTAGTCAACTGAAACTATTTCTTTTTTGTTGTAGCTTCCACATGCCTTGCATACTCTATGTGGCATCATTAATGTTCCACACTTGCTGCACTTTACAAGGTTTGGAGCTGACATCTTCCAGTTTGCTCTTCTCTTATCTCTTCTTCCTTTTGAAGATTTGTTCTTTGGACAGATAGACATGGTTTACACCTCCTTAAACTGATTAAAAACATCTAATATTTTCGACATTCCCGTTCCTGGTTTTGCGTCTTCGCAATTACAGGATCTCAAATTGAGATTTGCGCCGCATCTATTACAAATTCCCTTACAGTTTTCACTGCAAAGAACTTTCATAGGAAAATTAACCAGAATCTCGTTATTAATAAATACCTCTGAATCAATTTTTGTACCATCCAGATAATTAGTTTCATCCAGATCTGCTATACGTTGTTCAGATGTTTTATTCAAATCTAAGTCCTTGAAACTATCAATATTAATTTTGTAATCCACAGGTTCTAAACACTTATTGCAAGGAATTGCTAAAGTAACATACCCCTTTGATGTAAAAGAAATGTGTTTCTTGCCATCATTATGAAAGATAAACTTTATTTCACAATTCGTTACAGGATATGATTCTCTTTTAGTTTTGAATTTCTCATTTTCATAAGTTGGAGAAAAAACTTTCTCCCCGTCTTCTTCCTGTAGAAGTTCGTATAAATCAATTATCATAATATTCCTTCTTCAAAGACACCTAAACAATTATACATATCCATCACATATTTGTCAAGCGTCATTATTTTTTTATATAATTTAAGAATTGTTCTATATTTTATTTTACAAAAACATGCTTATAAGGCAATCATTTCTCATAAAATCACATTACTTAACAAGTTCAACTGTTTCTCTTGCAATAGCTAATTCTTCATTAGTTGGCACTACATAAACTTTAACTTTTGAGTCTGCAGTTGAAATAAGTTTCTCTTCACCTCTTATCTTATTAGCTTCTTCATCTAACTCTACACCTAAATATTTAAGATGCTTTACAACTCCTGCTCTTACTGCACTGTTATTTTCGCCAACACCTGCTGTAAATACAATTGTATCAACGCCATTCATAACGGCAACATAAGCACCAACAAATCTTACAACAGTTCTAATATAAGCATCAAGGGCTGATTTTGCAACTGCATTGCCTTCTTCAATAGCTTTAGTTATATCTCTGAAGTCACTTGAAACCTGTGACAAGCCGGCAACACCCGATTTTTTATTAAGAATATTAGTTATTTCAGATACACCTTTGTTTTCCATTTTAGCTAATACTTCTAAAATTCCAGGATCAATATCACCTGATCTTGTACCCATCATAACTCCTGCAAGGGGTGTAAGTCCCATACTTGTATCAACCGACTTTCCCCCATCTACTGCACAAATACTTGCACCGTTTCCCAAATGGCAAACAATTGTTTTAAGTTCTTCTACAGGCTTATTTATAATTTGAGCAACTCTCTTTGATACATAACTATGCGAAGTACCATGGAAACCATAACGTCTTATCTTATGTTTTTCATAATATTCTCTTGGAATACCATATAAATATGCTTCTTCTGGCATAGTCTGATGAAAGGCTGTATCAAACACAACAACGTTTGGTGTATCTTTCATTATCTTCATACACGCCTTAATTCCAATTACATTTGCCGGATTATGAAGAGGTGCTAAATAATTGCACTTTTCAATCTTTTCAAGAACATCTTCATCAACAATAGCTGAAGATGAAAAATATTCTCCACCATGAACAACTCTATGACCAACAGCCTTAACTTCACTCATATCATTTATAACACCTGTTTTTTCATCTGTTAAAGCAGATATAACAGCATTGATTGCTTCATTGTGAGTAGGCATGTCAACTTCTTTAGTCATTTTCTCACATTTATCGCTCTGGTATGTAATAGAACTTTTATCAATTCCTATTCTCTCACACAAACCTTTAGCTAAAACATGCTCTTTTTCTGAATCAATTAACTGAAATTTAAGTGATGAGCTTCCACAATTTATAACTAATACTTCCATTTGTTCCTCCCATACAAATTGTTTTAAATATAATTATATTTTCTGATATCCTAAAAATTAGCTTGTATTAAAAAATACAAGCTAATAAATACATATATTATAATATCAAATTCAAAAGATTTTTCCAATAAAAATTAAACTATTTGTGCCTGAACTGCTGTAATTGCCACTACACCAACAATATCCATTGCACTACAACCTCTTGATAAGTCATTAATAGGTTTTGCAATTCCCTGACATAATGGTCCGTAAGCTTCTGCACCACCTAATCTCTGTAATAATTTATAACCGATATTTCCTGCATCCAAATCAGGGAAAACCAAAACATTAGCTTTTCCTGCAACAGGACTTCCCGGTGCTTTAAATTCTGCAATTTCAGGAATTAAAGCTGCATCTGTCTGCAATTCGCCATCTATTAAGAACTGTGGATATTCTTTCTTTGCAATAGCTGTTGCTTCAACAACTTTATCCACATCGTTATGAGCAGCACTTCCGTATGAAGAATGTGATAACATTGCCACTCTCGCCTTTTCACCAACTAAATATTCAAATGACTCTGCACTACTTGCAGCAATATCTGCAAGCTGTGTTGGGTTAGGATTCTGATTCAGACCACAATCTCCCATAACAAATACACCATTAGCTCCCATATCTTTATTCTTTACACAAACTACAAAAAATGCTGATACTAACTTACTACCAGGTTTTGTCTTTATAATCTGAAGTGAAGGTCTAAGTGTGTTAGCTGATGAGTGGCACGCACCTGATACTACGCCGTCTGCATCTCCACATTTAACCATCATACATGCAAAATACATATGATCACTAACAACCATGGCTAAAGCCTGGGGTTGTGTCATTCCTTTTGCTTTTCTTAACTCATAAAAACCTTCAGCATACTCCTTTGTTTTTTCATAATTTAAAGGATTAATTATCGTAGCACCCTCAATGTTATACCCACTTCCATATGTTTCTAATTCTTCGTCAGTTGCTAAAATTATAATGTCCGCAAAATCTTCTTTTATAATTTGTTCAGCAGCCTCGTATGTACGTTTGTCCATTCCTTCCGGTAATACAATCTTTTTTCTGTTCTTTCTTGCTTTTTCTTTTAACTCTTCAATAAAGCCCATATTTTTCTCCTTCTAAAAATTATTCTCCAATCCAATATTTATTATAGTATAAGCATAAATTTTAAACAACACCTAAAAGTGCCCTAATTTGTTGAAAGGTTGGTGCAATAATGATAAAATATCCACTTGTGAGGTGATAATATATGAAAACAATGGGAATTATAGCAGAATTCAATCCGTTTCACAACGGACATAAATATTTAATAGAAAAAGCCAAAAAAATTACAGGTGCCAAAAATGCCATTATAGTTTGTAGCGGCAATTATGTTCAAAGGGGGATGCCTGCTTTTTATGACAAATCCCTTCGAACCAAAGCAGCATTGAGAAATGGTGCAGATGTTGTTTTAGAACTTCCATGTTGCTATGCAACTGCTTCTGCAGAAACTTTCGCAGCATCAGCAGTTAAACTTTTGGACTGTTTAAATTGTGTGGACTATTTGTGTTTCGGCTGCGAAACTGACAACATAAAAGTTTTACCTAAAATCGTAAGTATTCTTTTAAACGAACCTGATGATTTCAAAAATATGCTGTCATTATATTTAAAAAACGGATATTCTTTTCCAAAATCAAGAGCCAAAGCTCTTACAGATTATTGTTTAGAAAATAATATTTTACAATTTGATGAATTGGATAATCTTCTTAACAAACCTAATAATATTCTTGCTATTGAATATTTAAAGGCTATTAAAAGATTAAATTCAAGTATCAAACCGGTTGCCATAAAAAGAGTGGGTGCAGGATATAATTCTAAAAAGACTAACACAACTTTTGCTTCTGCAACAGGTATAAGAAATGAAATAGCATCAGGTAATTCCATTGAAAGCCTGATTCCTTCAAACTGTAATAATTTATATGGTAACAATTATTTGGAACTAAATGATTTTAGTCAAATACTTGCTTACAAACTTTTAACCGAAGAAGATTTTACTGTTTATTATGATATAAACGAAGATTTAAGCAATCGAATCAATAATTTGAAATATAATTTTTGTAATGTAGAAGAATTTATAAAAGATTTACAATCAAAAAATTATACTTATGCCGGATTATCAAGAGTTTTAATGCATATTGCACTTAACATTAAGCAGGAAGACGTAAATTCCTTTATTTCCAACGGCTATGTTTTCTATGCAAGAGTTTTAGGTTTTAACAGAGATACATCTTTAATGAGATTATTAAAAATGAACGCATCCATAGACTTAATTGGAAAATTTTCAAGCTACTACAACTATTCATCAGGTTTAACAAAAAAGATGTTAAACTTATCCTTGCAGGCTGATGATTTATATCGATTAGTTTACATGAATAAATGCCAAAAGAAGATTCCAAGGGAATTTCAAAGAAAAGTTATTGTTTTATAATATGTAATTTAAAACAAATAATTTAGAATAAACTTTTTAGAATAATCATCACTTGTATTAACAACAAAAAGAAGATTATAAAAGCAATTGTTTTATAATCTTCTTTTTTGTACTTATATTAAATTTGATAGAAAACATAAGCCAACTTTTTTATTTCTCTATATTTTCTATATATTATAAAATTCAAATATAATATTAATTCTTAAAGCTATGTATTGGTGCAGGAATACGACCTGTTCTATTTACGAAATTATCGCAAGAGAAATTATTTACAGGCATAATAGGTGCATATCCAAGTAAGCCACCAAATTCTACTGTTTCTCCAACTCCCTTTCCAATTACAGGAATAATTCTTACAGCTGTTGTTTTAGCATTAACCATACCAATTGCTGATTCATCTGCAATAATACCGGCAATTGTTGTAGCCTTTGTATCTCCCGGAATTGCTATCATGTCAAGTCCAACTGAGCATACGCATGTCATTGCTTCTAATTTTTCAATAGTTAAAGCTCCTTCTTTTACAGCATCAATCATACCCTGATCTTCACTTACAGGAATAAAGGCACCACTTAAACCGCCAACATATGAAGATGCCATTACGCCACCTTTTTTAACCTGATCGTTTAACATTGCAAGAGCTGCTGTTGTACCAGGCGCACCGGCTCTCTGTAAACCAATCTCTTCTAAAATATCAGCCACACTATCACCAATTGCAGGTGTAGGTGCCAAAGATAAATCTATAATACCAAAAGGGACATTTAATCTCTTCGAAGCTTCCTTTGCAACTAACTGGCCAACTCTTGTAATCTTGAAAGCTGTCTTTTTGATTGTATCACATAGAACCTCGAAGTTTTCTCCACGAACTTTCTTTAATGCATGTCTTACAACGCCAGGTCCTGAAACACCTACATTAATAATTGCATCTGCTTCAGTAACACCATGGAAAGCACCTGCCATAAAAGGATTGTCGTCAGGAGCATTACAAAAAACAACAAGTTTAGCGCAACCTAATGAATCATCCTCTTTTGATTCTTCTGCTGTTTCCTTAACAATTTCTCCCATTAATCTTACAGCATCCATGTTGATACCTGTTTTTGTTGAACCAACATTAACTGAACTGCATACACGTTCTGTGCAAGCTAAAGCCTTTGGTATAGATTTAATAAGATTTTCTTCTGCCTTTGACATACCCTTGCTAACTAATGCTGTGTATCCACCAAGGAAATTAACACCAACTTCCTTTGCTACCTTGTCTAATGTTTTTGCAATAGTCACAAAATCATCAGGTGTCTTACAGGCACTTGCCCCAACTAAACCAATTGGTGTAACGGAAATTCTTTTATTAACAATAGGAATACCGTATTCTTTTGAGATATCTTCTCCTGTTTGAACTAAATTACCTGCAAGTTTTTTAATTTTATTATAAATATTACTATTTAACGTTTCTAAATCATTACTAATACAATCCATAAGACTAATACCTAATGTAATAGTTCTTACATCCAGATTGTAATCGTCAATCATTTTATTAGTTTCAATAACTTCAAATTTATTAATCATTTTTTTCTCCCATTAACTAGATTCTGTGCATACTGTTAAAAATATCTTCATGCTGCATTTTAATTACAACACCGATTTCATCGCCAATTTTTTCTAAATCATCTGATAATTCATGCACAGGCTTTGATGCGTTATTACAATCAACAATCATCATCATGTTAAAATATTCCTGAACAATTGTCTGAGAAATATCAAGTATGTTTACTTTATTGTCTGCTAAGTATGAACATACCGCTGCTATAATGCCTACTGTGTCTTTACCTACCACTGTAATAATTGTCTTTTTCATAAGTTCCTCCTAGTAATTATGATATTATATATTTAAAATTTAATATTGCAGGAAGGTTCGTACCTACTTGCAACTTTTAAATCAATTTGATTTACATCCTCTACCGCCTTGGCAAAATTCAGCTCGTTTTTTACAGCCTGAAATGCTAATTCGGGATAATTATTTTCGCCACTTAAATGACCCAAAATAATATGTTTCATTCTTTTATTAATGATTTTATTAAGAAAATCACCACATGCTTCATTTGACAAATGACCTTTAGTTCCCCATATTCTTTGTTTCAAACGAAAGGGATATGGGCCCATCTGTAACATTCTCACATCATGATTTGATTCCACTAAAATACTGTCTAACTCCTGTAAGCCATTAACCAACTTTCCATCATATGTACCTAAATCCGTAACTATGGCACCTGATGAATTGTCCACAGAGTCATCATCAAACCTATAGCATACAGGATCTACAGCATCATGGCTAATTTGAAGCGGTGATATTTTAGTATTTTTTATGTAAAAACTTTTATTTTTTTCTATTGAAAAAAATAATTCTTTATCAACTTCTCCAATGGATGATTTATTTAAAATATAATCTATTGTATCTTCAGTAGCATAAACAGGAATATGATATTTTCTTAAAAATACTCCCAACCCTTTAATATGGTCACTATGTTCATGAGTAATTAATATTCCATCTAAATCTTCCGGATTTTTGCCAAAATGCTCAAACCCTTCGAGAACTCTTTTCCTACTTATTCCAACATCTATCATCAATGTTGTTTCTTTATTATCTAATAAAATACAATTTCCTTTACTGCTACTGGAAATTGAAAACAATTCCATATATATACCTCAATTCTTCTCCATACATTTTATTGTATTTTGCAATTAATTTCAACACATTAAAGTAATATAATTTGTTTCAAAATAATATTATAATAAAAAAGGCCTATGAAAAAATTATATTTATTAATATTTTGTGCACTATGCATAACTTTAACTTTAGCTTTTCCCGTTGAAATTTCTGCAGGTATAAAAAAAGGGATTATACTTTCATTGTACTCTGTAATTCCATCGCTATTACCTTTCATACTAATTAATAATTATATGTACGAAAAAGGTTTATGCTATTACATCGGAAAACTTTTGTATCCATTACTAAATTTTTTCTTCAAAGTAACAATAAATGGTGCTTACATTATACTTGTGGGCTTTTTGTCAGGCTATCCGTTAGGTGCAAAAGTCATTGGTGAAATGGTCTCATCGGGCAATATCTCAAAAGCCGAAGGGAAATACCTTATAACTTTTTGTAATAACACAAGCATTTCTTTTCTTATAAATTATATAATATGCACATGTTTGAAAAGTTCGTTACCAGTTTTGGGTGATACTAAACTTACCACTTTGCATATTGTTTTGTTTGTTTTTCTGCCTTCCATCATAACCGGGATATTAAATAAATTAATTCTAAATTTTAGAGAAACACATTATCCCGCTTTTCAAACAAGCATAAACACATTAACCAAAAACGAAAACATAATTAAAAAAACATATTTTTCTCTAATGACATTATGTACATACGTTATATTTTTTTCAGCATTAACGCAGTTAATCAATATCATACCACTAACTTTTTTTCAAAAAAATATAGCAATTTCATTTTTAGAAATTACAAACGGTTGCTTTCTTATAACAAAGTGTCAATTAGAGGATGTTTATAAAATATATTTTATGCTTCTATGTGTAATATTGGGTGGTATTTCTATTTTTATGCAATCCTTATCCCAAATAAAAGATAAATCAATTATGTTATATTATGTTTTAGGCAAAATAGAATGTTGTTTATTTTTTACTATTTTATATTTAATTATCTATAGTTTGTAATTTTGTGTGATAGAAATAACTAATAACGCTTCTATGTAGTAATACTAGCAATACTAAGTAGTTATTTTGTGTAATAGTTATAACAAACAACATTTTTATGCAATGGTAATAACAAGTAATCATTTCACAAATAGAAATAGCAAACAACATTTTTTATGCAACGGTAATAACAAATAACAATTTCATAAATAGAAATAGTAAATAATTTTCTTAGTGTTATTTAAATATACAAAAAAGAAAGCTAAACATAGCTTTCTTTTCTGTATAAAGTATAATAATTACATTAAATCAACTGCAATGTCATCATTATTTTCAGGCTGTGAATTATCTTCATCCTGACCATTTAATTCTTTTCTGCTTTCAACAACAACATTTAATGAACTGTTTAACGATGTCATCATCTGGCTCTGTGCATTTTCAAAGCTATTCATACCTGTTGTAAGTATGCTCTGAACATTTGATAAAATATCATCTGTATACTGCATAGCTCTCATTCTATAATCATTTGCTTCTGATGTAGCATTGTTCAAAATATCCTGAGCTTCCTGCTGTGCCTGTTCAATAACCTTGTTGGCTTCATCATATGCTTTCTGCATAATTTCATGTTCACTAACCAACTGATTAATGTGTGCTGTAGCTTCAGCAATCATAGCTTCTGATCTTTCCTTAGCATCGTTTAAGATTGCATCCTTATTAGCAATAATCTTCTGATATTTCTTGATTTCATCAGGAGTTCTTAATCTTAATTCAGCTAATAATTCATCAATATCGTCTTTATTTACTACAATCTTAGATGTTGATAAAGGCTGAAACTTACAGTTATCAATATATTCCTCAATTTCTGTAATAATCTGTTCAATCTTACTACTCATTTTTATTCTCCTCTTTCCTTAAATTTATCGTAAACCTGTTGTACAACAGATTCTGGTACAAATTTGCTAATATCAGCTCCAAAATACGCCGCCTCCCTTACTGTACTTGAACTAAGGTAAGCATATTCCAAACTTGTTGTAAAAAATATTGTATCAACGTTTTCATTTAAGACTGTGTTTGTCTGAGACATTTGAAGTTCATACTCAAAATCTGTTACAGCCCTTAAACCTCTAACAATAATTTGCGCATCAACTTTTCTTGCAAAGTCCACAAGCAATCCCTCAAAAGACATAACCTTGACATTTGGTAAATCTTTTACAACATCATTTAACATTTTAACACGTTTTTCAACTGAAAACAACGGAGATTTAGAATTATTATTCAAAACACCTACTATTAGTTCATCAAATATTTTAGATGCTCTTTTAATAATATCTAAATGTCCTAGTGTGACCGGGTCAAAACTTCCAGGATAAATTGCTCTTGTCATATTATTCTCCTAGTTTTTTCAAAAATATATGTTTATTTGTTTTATATATTTTTTCTTTTTTAATTTCGTATCCTAAATTCAAAGTAAAAGAGAAATCAGTCTCCAACGAAGCTTCAACAATTATCAAAGTGTCATTATCTAAAATACATGAATCTTTTAGAAACTCTAAAACCTTGTTTTCTAATTGCTTATTATAAGGTGGATCCATGAAAATAATGTGAAATGTCTGTTTTTTTAATTGTAAACTTTCAAGTGATCGCATAACATCACCAAAAACAATATTTCCTTGTTCTTTTAGATTAGTTTTTTCCAAATTAGTCTCTATACATTTAATAGCATTTCTATTATTTTCTACAAAAGTTGCACTATTAGCTCCACGACTTAAAGCTTCAATTCCAATGGCGCCACTTCCACTAAACAAATCCAAAAAATCAATATCATATAAATCATTATTTATAATATTAAACAATGTTTCTTTAATTCTATCAGTTGTAGGTCTTGTATTATTTCCTTTAACTGTTTCTAATTGTATTCTTCTTGCTGTTCCTGCTATTACTCTCATTAATTCTCCATAAGCCTTATAAAATTAAAAGCAAGCAAAAAATGCCTGCCTTTAATCTATATTGTTTAAAAATTATTCTTCTGAAGCAACATCTTCCTGAACTTCTTCAGCTTCGTCTTCATCTGGAAGTAAAGCTTTGATACTTAAGCTAATTTTCTTTTCTTCTTCATTAAAATCAACAATCTTAGCTTCAATTTCCTGACCAACCTTTAATTCATCGGATGGCTTTTCAACATGGTGTTTTGCAATCTGTGATACATGAAGTAAAGCATCAACACCAGGTTCGATTTCAACGAATGCTCCAAAGTCTGTCATTCTTGCTACCTTACCTGTAACAATTGCTCCAACTGCAAATTTTTCTTCAGCGTTAGCCCAAGGATTTGTATCTTCGAACTTTAAGCTTAATGCAATCTTATCACCATTAATTTCTTTAATAAATGTTGTAACCTTGTCGCCCGGCTTAAATAACTTTCTAGGATTTCCAACTCTACCCCATGACATTTCTGAGATATGTAAAAGTCCGTCAGCACCACCGATATCAATGAATGCTCCAAAATCAACAACGCTCTTAACTACACCTTCAACTGTGTCTCCAACCTGAATCTTTTCAAATAAAGCTTTCTTAGCTGCTTCTTTTTCTGCAACAACTAACTGCTTTCTATCTCCAATAATACGTCTTCTTCTTGGATCAAATTCAGTTACTACAAATTCGATTTCCTGATTTAAATATTTATCTAAATCTCTTTCGAATACGTCTGATACAAGGCTTGCAGGTATAAATACTCTACCGCCTTCAACATCAACACTCAAACCACCTTTTAAAATCTGTACAACTGGTGCTTTAAGAACTTCTTTATTTTCAAAAGCTTCTTTAATCTTCTCATTTGCTTTCTCTGCAGCAAGTCTCTTATAAGATAAAGCAACCTGACCTTCGCCGTCGTTTACCTTGAGAACTTTAACTGTCAGTTCATCGCCTACTGAAATTACAGTTGTCAGATCTACTGGTGTGTTAGAGTATTCATCTCTTGTAAGAATACCGTCAGCCTTATATCCAACATTAAGAACTGCATAGTCTTCTCTTACACTGATTACCTTTCCTTCAAGAACTTCTCCATTATGAATTGTCTTGAATGATTCATCCAACATTTGTTCAAAACTCATCTCTGACATTAAGAACGACCTCCTCAATAATTTTCTTTGGGGTCGATGCCCCTGCTGTAATACCTATAGACCTCAATGAATCGACATTCTTCAAATTAAGGTTACTAACAGTTTGTATATAATAAGTATCCTTGCACTCATTCTTACATATGTCATATAACTTCTGTGTATTGGAACTATTCTTACCTCCAATAACAATCATTGCATCTACTTTTGATGCAATTTCTTTTGCCTCAACTTGTCTTAAGTGTGTCGCATTGCAAATCGTATTTACAACATTTATATCATAACCCTTTTTAGTTATAATTTCAACTAAATATTTAAATTTATTGTAGTTAAATGTCGTTTGTGAGACAATACATATACTTTCATTTCTAAAGGAATCTATTTTTTCTATGTCTTCCTCGTCTTTTATAACTATAGCTTCACCTACAACCCAACCTTTTATACCTTCAACTTCAGGGTGATTATCATTTCCTATGATTACAATTCTTTTACCTTTTTCGCTTTCCTTCTTAACAATGTTATGAATCTTTTTTACGAAAGGACAGGTAGCATCTACTATTTCCAAATTTTGTTTTTCTATAGCATCATAGATTTTCTTTGGAACTCCATGAGATCTGATTACAACACTTCCCGATTGAAGATTTTCAAGTTCTTCAATTGTATCAATAACCGACACGCCTTTTTCTTCCAAATCTTCTACAACCTGTTCATTATGAATTATCGGTCCAAAAGTATATATCGGTTTTTTTCCTGTTTCAATTTCCTTATAAACACTTTCAATCGCTTTTTCCACTCCAAAGCAAAATCCGGCGCTTTTTGCCACTAATATTTCCATTTAAACACCTGTGTAATTATATTTTTTATTGAACTAACCCTGTAATTTTTTCCACAACCTGTTCAATTGACATGTCAGATGAATCAACTAAAATCGCATCTTCAGCCTGACAAAGTGGAGAAACTTCTCTGTGCATGTCTCTATAATCTCTGTCTTTGATGTCTGCCTCTATTGCATCAACATCACATTGTTCTCCCTTTTCCACAAGTTCTTTATAACGTCTCATTGCTCTTGTTCTTGAGCTGGCAGTTAAATATATTTTCAAATCAGCATTTGGTAATACTGCTGTACCAATATCTCTGCCATCCATAACTACATTATTTTCTTTTGCAAATTTCTTTTGCATTTCAACCAATTTTTTTCTAACTTCAGGATATACTGCAATAGCACTTGTCATATTACCAATTTCTTCCTGTCTGATTAATGTGCTTACATCTTCTCCATTAAGATACACTTTCTGTGTTCCATCTTCATAGCCAAGTGAAACATCTACGGACTCACATTTTTCTGCCACCTTTTCATGTTCTTTTGCACTAATACCTTCTCTATGACACGCTAAAGCTATTGTTCTATACATTGCACCTGTGTCAACATAAATAAAACCTAACTCCTTTGCCACAATTTTTGCTATTGTACTTTTTCCCGCTCCTGCAGGACCATCAATTGCTATATTATACATTTGTTCCTCCATTATTTAATATATACTACTTCCTGCCAAATATCCTGTGCTCCAGGCGATTTGCAGGTTATAACCACCTGTTTTTGCATCCAAATCCAATACTTCACCAACAAAATACATATTCGGAACAATTTTCGACTCCATTGTTTTCGGATTAATATCTTTAACAGAAATTCCTCCTCTGGTTATAATTGCCTCATTAAATCCTCTCGTTCCTGAAATTGTTAAAGGTATGTTTTTTATGTTTTCAACAAGAATTTCTCGTTCTTCTTTTGTAATTTCATTGACTTTTTTATAAGGATCTATATTGCACAATTCAATAATTGGTTCAATCATCTTTTTAGGCAATAACTTGTCCAAAGAATTATTAAAATTCTTATTTATATTTTCATTAAAATCTTTTAGAATTCTCTTATCTAAAGTTTCTTTATCCAATGCTGGTTTCAAATCTATATATGCATAAAAATCATGCTCTTTAAATTTATCGCATATATAACAGCTTGCTGATAATACAAGGGGCCCGCTTATACCAAAATGAGTAAAAAGCATTTCGCCCTGTTCCTTGAAATAAACCTTTCCCTTTTCATCGGTTATAGTAAGTTTTATATTTTTCAGGGAAAGCCCCTGCAATTGCTTGCACATTTCTTCTTTAATATTGAAAGGCACAAGTGAAGGATATGTTTTACTTACAGTATGTCCCATTTCTTCTGCGAACTTATAACCATCACCTGTTGACCCGGTAGTCTCATAAGACATACCTCCTGTAGCCACTATACATTTATCACCTGCAAACTTATTATTGTGTTTATCTATTAAAATAACCTTATTGTTAGAATTTTCAATTTTAGTAATCTCTGACTTTAAATGAACATTAACGCCAATATCTTTCATCATGTTATCAAGTGCCCATATAACGTCAGATGATTTATCACTTAAAGGAAAAACTCTGTTTCCTCTTTCTATCTTTGTTTCTATGCCTGTACTTTCTATCATATTGCATATATCTTCACTGGAAAAATTATTATATGCACTGTACAGAAATTTTTCATTATAAATTATATTCGAAAAATGATTTTCAATTGAAGATGCATTTGTAATATTGCATCTGCCTTTTCCTGTTATAAAAATTTTTTTACCTAATCTGTCATTTTTTTCAAATAAATGGACTTCATTTCCATTATATCCGGCAGCAATCGCAGCCATCATTCCAGCAGCTCCACCGCCAATAATTAAAACACTACTCATATATTAAAACATCCTAATCGTTATATAAATATGACACCTATGCCTATTAAAGCATAAGGTGTCATATAATACAAATTTAAACCGGATATGCTCCGTTTTCTTTGTCTGCTACAGATGGATCAACCTTTGTCTGCTGAGCTTCTCTGTATTCAAAGAATTCTTTTGCAACCTGTGGGAATAAAGCGTATGTTAACACATCTTCATCCTGCTGTTTCCACTGAGCACATTCCTTTTCGAACTTATCAAGTGATGGTTCAAGTAAATCTGCAGGTCTGCATGTAATAGCTTCTTCATCACCGATAGCCTTTTTCTGAACTTCTTCGTTAAATGGCTTAACTGTCTGGCCATATTTTCCTGCAAGAAGATCTTTAGCCTGCTGGTTAATCATTTTATATCTTTCGCCCATAACTACGTTAAGAACTGCCTGTGTACCAACAATCTGGCTTGATGGTGTAACAAGTGGTGGTTCACCAAAGTCTTTACGAACTCTAGGAACTTCTTCTAACACCTGATCAAACTTATCTGACGCACCCATTTCATCCAACTGTGAAACAAGGTTTGAAAGCATACCACCTGGTACCTGATAAAGAAGTGTATTGATATTAACACCCATAACCTTTGGATTTAATAATCCATTAGCTAAACATTCTTCTCTATATGGTTTGAAGTAATCTGCTATTTCTTTTAATAACTTCTGATCTAAGCCTGTATCGTATGGTGTTCCCTTAAATGTTTCTACCATAACTTCTGTAGCAGGCTGAGATGTACCCATTGAGAATGGTGAAATTGCAGTATCAATAATATCGCATCCTGCTTCTACAGCCTTCATATATGTCATGGCTGCAACACCTGATGTATAGTGTGTATGAAGATCGATAGGGATATCTGTTCCTTCTCTTAAAGCCTGAACTAATTCAGTTGCCTTATATGGTGTAAGAAGTCCAGCCATATCCTTGATACAAAGTGAGTTAGCACCCATATCTTCGATTCTCTTAGCTGTTTCTTTCCAATAATCAAGTGTATACGCATCACCAAGTGTGTATGATAATGCAATCTGTGCATGACCATTTTCCTTATTAGCAGCCTTTACTGCTGTTTCTAAGTTTCTTAAGTCATTTAAACAGTCAAAAATTCTAATAATATCAATACCATTAGCAATTGACTTCTGAACAAAATATTCAACAACATCATCTGAATAATGGCTATATCCTAAAATATTCTGTCCTCTAAAAAGCATCTGTAATTTTGTATTCTTAAATCCATCTCTTAATTTTCTTAATCTTTCCCATGGATCTTCTTTTAAGAATCTAAGTGAAGCATCAAAAGTTGCACCACCCCAACATTCTACAGCATGATATCCAACCTTATCCATTGTATCAATGATAGGAAGCATTTCTTCAGTAGGCATTCTTGTTGCGATTAATGACTGATGAGCATCACGTAATATAGTTTCAGTAATTTTTACTGGTCTTTTTTCTGCCATTTTAATTTTCCTCCAATATTTCTCATGTAATAGGATAACTTTAGATTCCAAAAATAGCCATAAATGTACCGGCTGCTACTGCAGTACCAATTACACCAGCTACGTTTGGTCCCATAGCATGCATCAATAAGAAGTTTGTTGGATCAGCTTCTGCTCCAACCTTCTGTGAAACTCTTGCTGCCATTGGTACTGCTGATACACCAGCCGAACCAATAAGTGGGTTAACCTTACCATGAGTTGCTAAACACATTAATTTACCAAACAGTACACCTGCCGCTGTACCAACAGCAAATGCTACAAGTCCTAAAATAACAATCTTAATTGTACTAATATTTAAGAATGCTTCAGCAGATGTTGTTGCACCTACACTTGTACCAAGTAAAATAACTACGATATACATAAGTGCATTACTAGCTGTTTCCTGTAACTGTTTAACAACACCAGATTCTCTAAATAAGTTACCTAACATAAGCATACCTACTAATGGTGCTGTTGTAGGTAAAATCATTACTACAATTATTGTAACAATAATTGGGAAAAGAATCTTTTCTAACTTTGAAACAGGTCTAAGCTGTTCCATTTTGACTTTTCTTTCTTTTTCAGTTGTGAACAATTTCATAATTGGTGGCTGTATAATTGGAACTAATGCCATGTATGAATAAGCCGCAACAGCAATAGGTCCAAGTAAGTCTGTCTGACCTAATTTACCAGCAAGGAAGATTGATGTAGGTCCATCAGCTCCACCGATAATTGAGATTGCAGCAGCTGCTTTTCCACCAAATCCCATGAAAATTGCCAAAAAGTATGCTGAATATATACCAAACTGTGCTGCAGCACCAAGTAAGAAACTCTTAGGGTTTGCAATAAGCGGACCAAAGTCAGTCATTGCACCTACACCCATAAAAATAAGTGATGGTAAAATACTCCATTCATCTAAAATATAAAAATAGTGAAGTAATCCACCTGCTTCATCTCCTACAGGAGCTTTAATAATGTCCGGATACATATTAACTAATAGCATACCAAAAGCGATTGGAACCAAAAGCAATGGTTCATATCCTTTTTTTATTGCTAAATATAGGAAAACACAGGCAACCAAAATCATAATGTAGTTTCCAACAGATAAGCTGAAAAATGCTGTTTGGTTTACCAAATTTTCCAATGTATCTAAGATGTTCATTTGTTACCTCCAGTTCTTTATAAAACAACTAATTTAATGTTGCAATAACTGCGCCTGCTTCAAATGAATCACCTACGCCAAATGCAACACTTGCAACTGTTCCATCTTCAGGAGCAACTACAGAGTTTTCCATTTTCATTGCTTCAAATACTAAAATTGTGTCACCCTTCTTTACTGACTGTCCAGGGTTAGCATTAATTGATAATACCTTACCAGGCATTGGTGCTGTTACCTTAACGCTTCCTTCACTGCCTGTTGCAGCTGGAGCTGGAGCAGCGGCTGGAGCCTTTGCAGGTGCAGCTGCCTTTACAGGTGCACTAGGTGTAGAACCTGTTTCTTCTACAGTAACGTCATAAACATTACCATTTACTGTTATTGTATAACTTTTCATTTTTAAATTCCTCCTAAATTTACAAAAGTAATTTATCTTCTTCTAATTGATCTTACAACGAAGCTGTCTGTTGATGTATTTTCACTGGCTGCAATAGCTGATGCAATAACAGCAATTAATTCCAAATCATCTGACACATCAACGGTTTCATTTGCTGATACAGTTTCAGACTTGTCTTCTTCTGTTGTAATATTTGCTTTTTTGTTTTTATTTGCTCTAGCTTCAGTAATCTTTGGAATAACCTTAAAGCATGAAATAATTAATGAAATAAAAATAAGTACAGCGAATACTGTTCCCATTCCCATTAATGTATTAGCTCCTGCAGAAGCCATTTTTGCTCCGATAGAATTGTCTGCTGTGTCAGGCAAACTGAATTCTACAGATGTAGCCTGTGGTCCTAAAGTATCAAATAAAGAAATATGCATAATCATCTTTAAATCTTTATTTTCAAAATGTAACATTGAAGTTGCATCAATTGTTCCATCTTCATTTTCTGTTACTTCTATCTTGCCATAGTCTTTGTATGTACCACAAGGTTCATCTCCAACAGCTTTAGCAAAGTTTTCAAACATATCTGTCTGTGAACTATAATATTCACCAAGATAGTCTAACTCATCCTTAGAACATTCTCCATAATTAGCTAATCCGTTTGTTACATAGTTTTCAAACAATGACTTAATCTGTGCCATTGTAATTTTACCGTTTGCAAATGTTTTCTGATCTTCTGCTGATAAAGTTGTTTCAGCAGCATTTGTGCCACTTAAATCAACAGTTTGATCTGCAAAAACACATGTGTTTGAAAATACTAAACACATAAGTAATGAAGCAAGAGAAATTACTAAACGCAATCTTTTCATAACCTTCATAATATCCTCCTACTGTCTCTTTGTGTATAACATTTCAAGGGCACCGATAACATATTTTCTTACATCAACAGGTTCTACGATATTATCAACATATCCTCTTGATGCTGCCTTTGTTACACTTCCCTGTAACTGAGCATATTCTGCTGTCTTTTCAGCAAGAACGCTTGCATCTTCTTCAATTTCTTTTGCATACATAATCTTTGCTGCAGCGTTTGCATCCATCATTCCTACCTTTGCAGTTGGAAGAGCAAATACCATATCTGCACCAATTGACTTGCTGTTCATTGTTACATATGCACTACCAAAAGCTTCACCAATAATAACATTTACTTTTGGAACTGTCGCACTTGCAAATGCATAAGTTAATCTTGCAGTTGCCTTAGCGCCACGTTTTTCCTGACACTTGCATGCTTTGAATCCTGTAGCATTTGTGAGTGTAAGAACAGGAATTGAAAAATCATCACAAAAATATACAAACTGTGCAGCCTTATCGCAACCATTAGCTGTAAGCTTAGGTTCGTATTCTGCTACAACTTCCATATTGTCGTCGTAAACTTTTGTTCTATTAGCTACTACACCAACTGTTGCTCCATTTAATTTTATAAATGCAGTTAACATTTCAGGTGCGTAAGCACTCTTTGTTTCAACAACGAAACCATCATCAGAAATAGCTGTTAATGCTAACTTTGTATCTTCTAATCCTGAATCAAAGCCTGTTGCTGCTCTGTTTAAATCATCTGTGCAGTCTGCCAAAACTTCATCTTCATAATTTGAAGGTAAAATTGAAACCAAGTTAATAATACCTGAAATTATTTCTGATTCTGTTCCAACAAAATCTACATTACCAGCTTCTTCGCTCTGGAATTTAGCTGCTGAAGTATCACATACTTCTTTTCTGTTTTCATCAATAGCATTGGGTGAGTTAACAAATAATGCAGCATTATCTTTCTCCATAAATGTAAAATCAGAAAGATTTGCCATTACACTTAATGCTCCACCGCAATTTCCAAATATGGCTGTTACCATAGGAATTACTCCTGAAGCTTCGCTTTGTTTCATATAAATTGAACCAAATGCTTCAAGTCCATCTACTGATTCCTGTAATCTAAGGCCTGTGCTATCCACTAAACCAATAACAGGTGCTCCCATTTTTAGAGCCATATCATAGATATTTGAAATTTTCTTAGCATGCATTTCACCAACAGAGCCACCAAGCACTGATGAATCCTGGCTAAATACATAAACTAATCTTCCATTAATTAATCCATAACCGGTAACAACACCGTCTGATGGAGTATCAATGGCTTTGATGTTAAAATCTGTGCTTCTAGCTGTTACTAATGCACCAATTTCAACAAAACTGTTGTCATCAAGAAGAGCTTCAATTCTCGTTCTTGCTGAAGTTTTAGCTGATGTACTCATAATCAGTCCTCCATTATATTAATAAAGTTTTACATAGTAAAAGCCACTGACAATATTCTAAATACCGTCATTGGCTTTACTTGTGTTTGCAAAAAACAACCACTTTTTCGCCTTATATAGATTAACACTTTTCGTGTCAAATAGCAATTTATATTTCAAAATTTTTCCAAACAAAAACTTAATTATTTTATGCTGTTCTTATTCTGTTTTTAATCCATTCACTATTAATAGGTTTAAAGTCCTCTGTTTCAAAGTAAACATTATACCAAACAAGGAAAACATATACAGTCCAGATTCTTCTGCTGTTATCTGCTTTTCCGTTTCTGTGGTCTTCCATTAACTTAACCAAAATGTCAGTATTAAAGAATTTCTTTGATGCATCTGATGTTAATGTTTCCATTACTTTGTTGTAATATTTCTCCTCTTTTAACCATACTCTGATTGGAACAGGGAAGCCTAATTTTTTCTTGTTCGCTGTCTTTTCAGGTATATGTCTCTTAGCTGCAATTCTAAAAGCTCTCTTTGTAGCCTCTTCGTTACATCTAAAATCAATAGGTAATGTTTTTGCATAATTGAACACTTCAACATCAAGGAAAGGTACTCTTGATTCCAGACAATGAGCCATACTCATTTTATCTGCTTTCAATAGGATATCTCCCTGAAGCCAGAAATTTGTATCAATATACTGCATTTTAGCTATATCATTTAAATGACTTACTTTCTTGTATGTTGGAGCAACGATGTCCTGTGGTGACTTATGTGTTAATTTCGTCTTAAGAAGTTTTTCTCTGTCTTTTACTGAGAACATATTAGCGTTACCAATAAATCTCTCTTCAACTGTTTTGCTACCTCTTATAATAAAATCACGCCCTTTTATATCAGGCATAACACTTGCAACTTTAGCTAAACCTTTTCTTATACACTTAGGTATCTTCTGATAACCTTTTAATGACAATGGTTCATGATAAATATTGTAACCGCCAAAGAATTCGTCAGCCCCCTCACCTGATAAAACTACCTTAATTTGTTCAGCCGCAAGCTGGTCAACAAAATAAAGAGCTATACATGATGGATCTGCTAAAGGCTCATCCATATAATACATTACTGATGAAATAGAATCAAAATATTCATCACTGTCAATTGTTTTACTGTAATTTTCTTTTCCTAATTCATCAACAAGACTTTCAGCATAACGTATTTCATTGTACTTGCTTTGTTTATCAAGAAATCCTACTGTAAAAGTTTTTGTTCCAGGGAACTCTGAAACAACATAACTTGAATCAACACCACTTGATAAAAGTGAACCTACTTCTACGTCAGCAATCATATGTGCATTTACTGTATTGTCAACAATTTCTTCTATCTCTGATACAGTTTTTTCCAAATCACCGTTTTCCTTTGGTTCCATCATCGGGTCAAAATATCTTTTAACAGTCATTTCACCATTTTTATAAATCATATAATGTCCTGCCGGAAGTTTATACACTCCCTTAAAGAAACACTCAGGAAGAACAGAATATTGGAAACTTAAATACTGTTCAAGAGCTTCTTCATTTACTTCCTTCTTAAAGCCCGGAAATTCCAAAATTGCTTTTATTTCTGATGAAAATGCTAAAGACCCATTAATTTGTGAATAATAAAAAGGTTTAATTCCAAAATGGTCTCTTGCACCAAATGCTGTTTTGTTTTTGCTGTCCCAAATCACAAAAGAAAACATACCACGAAGTTTTGACAGCATGTCTGTACCGTACTCTTCATAAGCATGTACCAAACATTCTGTATCAGACTCATTTGCAAAAACATGTCCTTTTGCAATAAGTTCTTTTCTTACATCTAAATGGTTATATATTTCTCCATTAAACACAATAGCAATGTCTCCTGTTTCGTTGTACATTGGCTGTGCGCCATGATTTAAATCAATAATACTAAGTCTTCTATGACCGATTGCAGCATGTTCATCAACATACATTCCCTCATCATCAGGTCCCCTATGGGCAATCTTGTCCATCATTCTTTTTAAAACTGCTTTACTGTTTTCAACTTCTCCTATAAAGCCACAAATTCCACACATAATAAATTCTCTCTTTCATTAGTTATTATTTACAAAATTGCTTTTATTTCATCTTCATTAATAATTTCCTTTATTAAAACACGTTCATCCATTGGATGTTTAACACCTTTAATTTCCTGGTAATCTTCATGTCCTTTACCTGCAAGAACAATTACATCGCCGTCTTTTGCATGTTGTATTGCATATCTGATAGCATCTTTTCTATCAGGAACGGTAACATGTTCTCCGTCACCTTTTTTAATACCAACTAAAATGTCATTTATAATATCCATAGGTTCTTCAAATCTTGGATTATCAGATGTTACTATTGTAAAATCTGCAAGTTTTGATGAAACTTCACCCATTTCAAAACGTCTGTCTCTTGACCTGTTACCGCCACAGCCAAACACAGTTACCAAACGTTTAGGATTGTACTCTCTTAAACTAGTCAAAAGACTTTCTAAGCTCATGGCATTATGAGCATAATCAATCATTAAAGTAAATCTTTTTGAAACCGGTACAATTTCAACTCGGCCTTTTACCCTAACATCTAAAAGTCCCTGTTTTATCGCCTCAATATCCTGTGTGAAATGACTACAAATTGCAATAGCGCAAAGGGAATTATATACACTGAAATTTCCCGGAACATGAATTTCCACCGAGAAGTTCATCTTGCCTGACAAATTATATGAAACACATAGGCAACCAGGTTTAGTAAACAAATTAATATCAGAAGCCTTAAAATCATAATCTCCGTTAACACCAAATGTTTCCAAATCGCAGGTATGACCTTCAAGAACCTGATCAATAAAATCTGCATCCATATTTACAATGCCATGTTTACATTGTTTCAATAACATGCTCTTGCATCTTAGATAATCATCAAAATCCTTATGTTCATTTGGGCCAATATGGTCCGGCTCAATGTTTGTAAAAATACCATAATCAAATGTAAAGCCTGACACTCTGTGAAGCATTAGTCCCTGTGATGAAACCTCCATTACAACACACTTACAACCTTCTTTTACCATTTCAGCAAAAGTTTCCTGTACAACATAGGACTCAGGTGTTGTATTTTTTGCCGGTATAACTTTATCGCCAATAATAGTTTCAATTGTACCGATTAAACCTGTTTTAATACCAACACTTTCAAGAACCTGTCTTACCATATATGTAGTAGTTGTTTTACCTTTTGTTCCTGTAATACCTACAGTAATAATTTTTTCTGCAGGATTGCCAAAATATGCAGCAGACATATATGCCAAAGCAAGCCTTGTATCTTCAACCTTAATTATTGTAAGCCCCTCTACAGGTTCTACATCTTCCATAACTACTACAGCTACTGCGCCTTTATCATAAACATCTTTGACAAATTTATGTCCGTCAAAACCTGCACCTTTAATGCAAACAAAAACATCGTTTTTTTCTACTTTTCTTGAATCATTCTGTAAGTAATTGATTTCTACGGAATCATCACCATTTACAACTTTATATTCAAGTTTTTCCAATAAATCTTTTAATAACATATTTCCGCCTTCTTTAAAAAACTTTGTATAAATATTTTCGTGTACAAACCTTCTGTATAACATTGCCTACACATAAAGCTATTAGTACATTTTCCACTAACTTAAACTTCAATTTTTCCTGTAAAAGAAACTTTTGCCGGACCTGTCATATAAACAGTATTTTCTTCTCTGTTATATTCAATAAACAAGTCGCCACCTAAAAGTTTCACTGTAACTTTGTCGTCTGTTAATCCATTAAGCACGCAGGCCACAACTGTTGCACAGGCACCTGTACCACAGGCAAATGTTTCACCTGAACCTCTTTCCCACACGCGCATCTTAACTGTATTTCTGTCTAATACCTGAATAAATTCTGTATTAACTCTGTCTGGGAAAATAGGATTATTTTCAAACTTCGGTCCAATTGTTTCTATTTCCAAATCATCAGTGTTCTCTATAAATGTTATAGCATGTGGATTTCCCATTGAAACACATGTGATTCTATATTCTTTATCATCAATAACAATAGGCTCGTCAACAACCTTATCTTTATCAGAAACAACCGGCACATCTTTTGGTAACAAAATAGGTGTTCCCATATTAACCTTTACAGTTTCAACTTTATCATTCTTAACATTTAATTCTAAAGTTTTTATACCTGAAAGAGTTTCAACTGTAATTGTTGTTTTATCAGTCATCTTGTTATCATAAACATACTTTGCCACACATCTAATTCCATTGCCACACATTTTTCCTTCTGAACCATCTGCATTATACATGCTCATTTTAAAATCTGCCTTTTCTGAAGGATTAATAACAATAAGTCCATCTGAGCCAATGCCAAAATGTCTGTCGCTAACTATTTCTGATAATTTATTTGGATTATCAATTTTATTTTCAAAACCATTCACGTAAACATAATCGTTTCCGCACCCTTGCATTTTTGTAAATTCCATAATGCCTCCTAAATATACGTCGTCATCTACCATTATTCATGTAAGTTTTTTACACCCACATTAGCTTTAAATATACCACATCTAACTATATAAATAAAGTTAATATTACAATATATTTGCTTTATTCCTTTTACTATTTTCTTACAAAATAAAATACGAAAAAGCTTTTCTTAAACAATAAGTAAAATCAAATTTATATACTTTTTCTTTTGAGATAATTTTAATGTTTTTTACTTTTTTGTTGTTTATATAAACCCACACGCTTCCTACTTTATCTTTAACATTAATAGGAAATTTGTAATCTATTTTTGTTTTTATGTTTATTTTATCTTCATTACTAACAAGTGCTTTCAGCGAAGAATCGAAAGTACATTTTATTTCACTTTTTATTCCGTTTTCAACAGGTAGCATTATCGGTTTGTTCTTTTCAATAATATTCTTGAATTCGTAGTTATCTTTTCCATAATCCATAAGTTTAATAGTATCCTTCCATTTATACCCTTTATTTGGTGGCCAACCGGAAGACAAAACGCAGGACACAAATGTCCGACCATTATTTTTTATTGCACCTACAAAGCAATATCCTGCATTACATGTAAAGCCTGTTTTAATTCCTATGGCATCATTTTCTAAATTCAAAAAATTGTCTTTATTAAACACAGTTATGTTACGTTTGTTTTTTATTTCCGTCAAATTATATTTTTTGGTATTTATAATTTCTAAAAAACTTTTATTTTTTATGGCATAGGCTCCAATTTTTGCCATATCATAGGCTGTGGAATAATGTTCCTTTGCATCTAACCCGTTTGGAGTTACAAAACTTGTATTATTTGCACCGATTTTTTTTGCTTTTTCATTCATCATCTTTGCGAAGTTTTCAATATTTCCACCAATGCTCTCTGCCACTGCAACAGCTACATCATTATAAGATTCAAGCATCATTGCATATAGTAAATCTTTCAGGTAATATTGCTCTCCTTTCATAACATTCATTTTCACTTTCGGCATGGATGCAGCCTTTGAACTTATTTCCACAACTTGATTTGCTTTGCAGTTTTCCAGTGCTACAATGCAAGTCATAATTTTCGTGGTACTTGCCATTGCTCTTTTTTCTTTTTCATTTTTTCCAAAAAGAATCCTACCGTTTTCACCATCAATTAAGACAGCAGCCTTGGCTGACAAATCACTTTCATCTATACTTCTCTCTTTTGCATATGTATTATTTACAAAATTTATAGAAGAACACAAAAGAGCAAATATAACCATTCTACTTAATTTTCTTTTTGATGTTTTAGTTGATTTGGTAAATATTATTTTAGTTAATTTAATAAATATTGTTTTCTCACGTAGCATACCATATACCTGTTTAATTGTTATCTATTAAATATATTCATGGTTTTATTTTTTATTACACAAAAAATGATATGTCTCCTTGCTTTATTACAGGAATACATATCATTTTTCTTTTTCCTTATTTATTCTTCTTACTTTGTTGCCAAAATACATATCTATTTCTTAACTTTAATTATTCTTCTGATTTTTTAAGCATAATTTTATTAGTCATTTGATTTCAATGTTATTTCGTCTTCTGCCTCATGTTTAAACTCTTCAATCATATCAGGAGATATAATTGGTAATTTATCTGAAGACTCAACTCCAAATCTTCTTAAAAATTCTTCCGTTGTTCCAAAAAGAAGTGGTCTTCCTGGAGTCTGCAATCTGCCAACTTCCTCAACAAGCATATACTCTACTAATTTATTAACCGCGAAATCAGATTTAACGCCTCTTATTCTTTCAATTTCTGACTTAGTAATAGGCTGTTTATATGCAATAATTGACAATGTTTCCATCATGACATCTGTTAAAACCTGTCTCTTAGGTTGCTTAGCCACTCTTATTAAAGTTTCATATAATTCAGGCTTTGTACATAACTGATAGGAATTTTCCAATTCTATGATTTTAATTCCTCTGTGATCCTTTGCATAATCTTCCTGCATTTCTTTTACAATTTTTTTCAATTGTCCCTGTGTTATGTCAAGAGCTTTTGCAATTCTATTTTTTTCAACCGATTCTCCCATTGTAAAAAGAATCGCCTCTACCTGTGCTTTGTAATTTATTTCCATAATTATACTATTGAGTCAATATATATATCACCAAAAGTTTTCTCCTGATGAACCTCAATTTCTCCTATCTTTATTAATTCTAAAACAGCCAAAAAAGAAACAATAACTTCAACTTTTGATTTTGATTTTTCAAGTAATTGTTTAAAACTGCATTTTTTCTTTTTCCTTACAGTGTTTGCCACATAATCAATTTTGTCCGGCAAACTTACTTCTTCCATTTCAATTTTTCCAAATTTACTACGAACAGGATCAATTTTATCTACCTGACGTTTTAAAACCATCTGAAATATTTCATTAAGTTTAGATAAATCAACCCCCTCTAAAAGTTGGTCTAAATCAACAGGTTGCTGATACTTGCTAACTTCTTCAGGAATTGTAGGTTCTTTGTATAAGGACTTTCCGGCATAAACCTGCATGTCACGTAACTCAACAGATGCATATTTATACATTTTATATTCAATTAATTTTTCAACAAGTTCGGCTCTTGGATCAATTTCTTCCCCATTTTCGTCAATTTCTTTAGGTAAGAGCATTTTACTTTTTATATCAATAAGAGTTGCAGCCATTACAAGAAATTCACTTGCAAGATCTAAATCATCTTTTGGCATTTTACTTACATAATCCAAATATTGTTCTGTAATTTCAACGATTGGTATATCGTATATATCAACCTTATTTTTTTCAATCAAATGTAAAAGCAAATCCAACGGACCTTCAAACGCTTCTAACTTTACTTCTAATTCCATTAAATATTAATCCTCATAATTTATATTTTTACTCAAAATAGTATTGTACAAAAAAATCAGATTTTTTTCAACTTTTATTATACATACGTTATCAAATCCAGTTATCTTACGCAATTAACTAATGTGGTTATCTAGCGTAGTTATCCAGTGTATTTATATAATATGATTATGCATTGTAGTTGTCTGATTTTATCATATACCTAATTATCCAATTCTAAAAAACATCTGCATGCATTTAATTAATGAAAAACCGTAGTTTATTTTATTTACACTTTCCTCTGATACTATATTTACTTCTCCGATATTCTTTCCTTTTAAGTAATATGAGGCTTTGCCTACTATCTCACCTTTTCTTACCGGTGCCTGAAGGTCTTTCCTGATGCTGATTTTTCTTTTTATTTTCGATAAATCATTATTTTTTGTATCAACATAACTAAAATCAGTTTTTTTAATTTTTAAACTTTCCTTTTTCCCATTGGATATTTTAATATTTCCATTATATTTTTTATTGTCTGTATAAACTTTACAATTTGCAAAACCATAGTTTATAAGTTTTTGGGATATATTAAATCTTTCCTTGTAGTCAGCAGCAGCCATTACTACAGCAATTAATTCCACATTATCTTTTTCAGCAACTGTAGAGACACAATATTTAGCCTTAGAGGTGCTGCCCGTTTTCAAGCCCTTTACATACTTATTTACTTTAAGTAACTTATTTGTATTGGTAAGCATAAATTTTGATTCACCTTTAGCAGTTTTATGAGTAAACATTTCCATCCATATTGTTGAATACTTAAATATTTCCGGGTACTTTGTAATAAGCTCTCTGGACATTGTTGCCACATCTTTTGCTGTAGTATAATGATCATCCGAATCAGTAAGACCGCAGCAGTCTATAAAGTTTGTATTATTCATACCAAGTTTCTTTGCTCTTGTATTCATTTGTTTTACAAATTCTTCCTCACTTCCTGCAATATGTTCTGCCATAGCAACTGAAGCATCATTACCGGAAGCGATGATTATACATTTTATTAAAGTTTCCACATTCTGTTGTTCACCTTCTTCTAAAAAGACCTGTGACCCACCCATGCTTTTAGCTTTTGCACTTGTTGTAACCATATCCCCTAACTTTATTTTGCCACTATGTATGTAATCAAATATCAAAATCAAAGTCATAATCTTTGTAATACTTGCAGGACTTAATTTTTCATTTTCGTTATTGGATTTAATAATGCTACCTGATTTAGCTTCCATTAAAACATAGGACTTTGCATTATACTCATCCTTTGCAGTATCATTTTCCACATTTGAATTAGCAACATTTTTAGTAATGTTTTTAGACATACTTTTATCATTATTTTGTCCTTTGACCATTGCATTCCCCTGTGTACAATTTAAAGTCAAAGCCATTATTAATATAAACGCAATAATTTTTTTCATAAAAAAACTCCATTACATCTTTATATATTGTAATGGAGTTTTAAAACTTATATGCTATTTTATTTTGTATTTTTAGTTTTTTTCTTGCTATTTTTTTGTTTTTTATTTTTTGATGATGAAACAGCTTTTTTAGAAGAAGTTGTTTTCGGTGCTAATTCATCATCAGTAAATGTATACGGTTCAGTTTTTGACAATACATGATCATCAGAATTTTGCTGGTAAACCGAAATCTGGTCGCCATTTTTCAAATCAGGATAATCGATAGTCAAGGTGTTTTTATCAACAAATGTTGTTTCCTTCTTTTCACCGTTCACATAAACTTTGCTGTAGTTTGTAAAATACTTTCCGTATACACAAACCTTACCGTCAGAGTTATACGTCGGTGTAACCGAACTAACTTTCACTTCATGCAAACCAAGCTGTATATTTGTTGGCTTATAAGGATTCGTACCATTGCTGGCATAATTATCACCATATAGCAGGTCATAGGCAAGATTTTTTAATCCTTCCTGATACGATTCGCTATCATCATTCTTGTGTTCCTGTGTATATTTATTAATATCACCGGCATTCATGTTCAATCCACCAAGAATCTTTGATTCTAACTGATAAGCTTCAATGTCTTCATTTTTGTAGTAATCATTTTTGAAGTTAGACCAAATTACATACTGTGTCTGATAAACATCCCCATTTACCAAATCTTCTCCACTTAAGCCGAAACTTGGTAGATGGTCACCATACATTACAAGAATTGTGTCTTCATCGAATTCACTTAAAGTCTTAACAAGTTTACCTATAAACTTATCCATCTGATATGTTTCCATAGCATAATATTGATATTTATTCTTTGTAGCTTCATCAACATCACCACTGACTTTTATAGGATATTTATAGTTACCATCTGTTGGATAGCTTCCATGTCCCTGAACCGATATTGTGTAAATATAATCCTGACCTTTTGTGGACTTAAGAGCTTCCATAATATATTTAGTTAATATTTTGTCTTTAGCCCAGCCCATAGGCGTAAACTTCTTTACATCCATATTTTCAATTGTTGTAAAAGTATCGTAGCCTAAGTTTGCAAATACCTGATTTCTACCATAAAATGTAGCTGTATTATTATGAATGGCATGACACTTATAACCATATTCTTTCAGGTTATAACTAATACTTTCACAGGTAGTATCAACTAATTTTGTTTTAAAAGGATATTCTCCCGGTCCAAAGAAATCCAAATTAATACCTGTCATTACTTCGAATTCTGTATTTACAGTTCCTGCACCAACAATTGGCACATTAAAATAACCACTTGGATAATTCTTAAGAAGATTTTCAAAATTAGGAACAGGATTCTTTGACAACTTAATATTTTTCATATTGTTCATATCAAAAAATGATTCTAACTGCAAAAATAAAATATTCGGTTTTTTCTTTGCCTTGCTTAATTTGATTGTATCCTTCTTTTTTACAATCTTTTTAATTTCTTTATTTGAATATGTGTTTGGTTTTGCAATTCCTGTATTAATCAAACTATTTGAAAAACAATAAACAAAACCGTACTGGTAATAGGAAACTCTTAATTCTCCAAACTTAAGCGATATTAAATTTGAACCTAAACCAAGGGATAAAGTTCCAAAACCTATTAACCATATTATTAAAATTCCAATAATATTTCTTGGATATTTTATTCTATGTCTGACTTTTGGTGCCTTAAAAAATCCGTAAACCAATAATGCAATTACAAATATTAAAGCAAGAATTACTAAAATAATTTGAAAAAATGAAAAATACTTTGTAATAACGCCCAAGCCACTATCAATAAGCATTAAGTCCACTGCAGTAAAAGGCGTTACTCTGTTTGCAAGTAAAACAGCATTTGTTATACCAGATATAATCCATATAACAGAGATTAAAGATAACCCCCAAAGTCGTCTTCTCATTAACAATGTAACCGACAGTGTCATCAAAATAATTACTGAATTGCATAAAAATACATAAGGTGAACCAATCAAGAAATAAATTCCTTTCAGGAAAGAACCTCTTGCCATCATTTCGATTAATAGATTGACCAACAGGGCAATTGTTATATACATATAAATTATGTGTTTATTGTATGTTTTAGCAAAGAAAGCTCTGTAAGTTTTGTATCTTTCTTTCCCTTTTTGAATAATATTAGTAATATCTTTTTTTATTTTTTCATTATCTAATATTGTTTCATCTATTTCATTATCTGATTTCTTTTCATCTATTTTTTTATCCACATTTTCATTGTCCGATTTTTTTTCATTTGATTTTATATCTTTATTTTTGTTATCCAATATTCTTCCTCCATTACATAAATATATAGAAAAACATTTCTTTTTAGGGCGTACCCTTTCACAATGATACAACATTTCACATTTTTTTCAAGTTATTTTTGATATTTACTCTCGTCTTGTTCCTATATAATTATGGTAAATATAGTTATTGCACTTCATCGTATTCCTTAAAAGATTACTTATATATTTACAATAATAAGACAGTAACTGTGTTTACTATAAACAAAATATTTGAAAAAAATATGACTATTTTTATTAGATAGTATTTTTATAAAAATCCAAGTATCCTGCTATGATTTTCACACTTTAAACCGTTGAATTATTTTATATATATGTTATACTACTTTTGCATAATTATGAATTTATGTTATAATTGTTTAGCATATTTTATGTTGCTTTATGATTATGCATCATAATTTTAGACAAATTTATATAACTAATATTTAAGGAGACATTATGGGAAGTACATTTTTTAGGAAATTACCTACACCAATGGAAATCAAGACTATGTATCCTGTTCCTGAGGCTGTAGCAGAACAAAAGAAAAAGAACGATGCAGAAATTCGTGATATTTTCACAGGTGCAAGTGACAAATTTGCTGTTATCATCGGCCCTTGTTCAGCAGATAATCAGGAAGCTGTTGAGGATTACGTTCAAAGATTAGCACGAGTTCAGGAAGAAGTTAAAGATAAACTTTATATTATTCCTAGAATATATACAAATAAACCACGTACAACAGGTAAAGGCTATAAAGGTATGTTACATCAGCCTGATCCTGAAAAGAAACCTGATTTATTACAGGGATTAATCACAATTCGTCAAATGTTTTTAAAGATTATGGAAGATACAAAATTACCAATTGCTGACGAAATGCTTTATCCTGAAAATGCAAGATATTTTTCAGACTGCTTATCATACGTTGCAATCGGTGCCCGTTCAGTTGAAAACCAGCAGCATCGTCTTACATCAAGTGGTTTAGATATTCCTGTTGGTATGAAGAATCCTACAAGTGGAGATATTTCAATTATGTTAAACTCTATTGAAGCTGCACAGGCTTCACATTCATTCTTATATAGAGGTTGGGATGTTCAAACTGAAGGGAACGATTTAGCCCATGCAATTTTACGTGGTGCCGTAAACCAGTATGGTTCATGCATTCCAAACTACCATTATGAAGATATGGTGAATTTACATGAAAAATATGTTGCAAAAGGTTTTGCAAATCCTGCTCTTGTTGTTGACTGTAATCATTCAAATTCAAACAAGAAATATATGGAACAAATTAGAATTGCAAAAGAAATCATGCATAACCGTAAACATTCAAAGGACTTAAAAGGATTTGTTAAAGGTTTAATGATTGAAAGCTACATTGAAGGTGGAAATCAGCCTGTTGATGGTCATTGTTATGGTAAATCTATTACAGATCCATGTTTAGGCTGGGAAGATACAGAAAAATTACTTTACCTCATTGCTGAAGAAGCATAAAAAAAGACAATGTGATTTAAATTTGAATTCAAATCTTTTATAGAATTTTAATACATTAAATTTCTATATATAATTCTGAAAATAAAAGGAACGTTTACTTTATTATACCTAGCCGATTTTATCGGTTAAATATAATTGTTAAGTAAACGTTCCTTTTTTAACTGTCTGTTCTACTTATGTTATATTATTTATTATCGTTCTGTACAATAAAAAACTTAAAAATCTCACCAATAAAAATAAACAAAGTTCCTAAAACAATCGAGAAAAATACTGTTGCAATGCCAATGCCATAATTAACTTCTGATAATGCATCTAGTTCATATCTGTTCTGATATTTAATATTTATCACAAAAGCAATTGCAATGCCAATTACCATTACAATAACACCTATAATTCTTGCTATGTACGTCATTTTTTCAGCATAATTTTTATTCATCTTTAGTTCTCCTTTCCCTCTTTAATATATATATGGCAATCCGCACACTAAAAGCTGATTATTAATCTTACCATAAGTCATTATATAATGTTTTGTGTCTTGTCATATATATTTTTTACTCTACTACTACCTGTTTCCATGTACATGTGTGTAGTTGATATATCTGAATGCCCCAACATTTTCTGTATAACCTTTAAATTCGCACCATTTTCAACTAAATGTGCTGCAAAGGAATGTCTTAATGTGTGAGGTGTTATATCCTTGTTAATTCCAGCTTTTTCACCGTATTTTTTTAGCAGTTTCCAGAACCCCTGTCTACTCATTTCTCCACCGGCGCAATTAGGAAAAAGCACATCACTTTTTATATTCTTGCTTATCAACTGTGGTCTTCCCTCTTCCAAATATTCAGTTAAAGCCTTGTGTGCTTCCTGACCAAATTCAAGAACCCTATCTTTTTTTCGATCATGACATGTAATCTTTTCAACATTAATATTGACGTCTGTTATTTTCAATGTAATAAGTTCTGTAACTCTCATACCTGTCGCATACAGTAATTCAAGCATAGCCTTATCCCTTAACTGTTTTGGTGTTATTCCCGATGGTTGACTTAAAAGCAAGTCAATTTCTTTTACAGAAAGTATTTCCGGTATCTTCTTTACTATTTTAGGTGATTTTAAATTAGCCGCCGGATTAAATTCTATATATGCTTCTGTATACAGAAAATTAAAAAACGCTTTAATGGATGCAATTGTTCTGGAAATTGTTGTTGGCGCTCTTCCTATACTTTGTAAATGAATAATATATTCTTCCAAATCTTCTTTTAAAATAGTGTTAATTTGAACTTTCTTATTTTCCTTTTCAAAATATTCAAATAATTTCCTTACATCTCGAATATACGATTCTTCTGTATTGGGAGATATATTCTTCTTTTTATGCAATTGTAAAACAAATTCATTTATTAAATCCTGCATATACTTATCCCTTTTCTTATCGCTGTATTCCCTATTATATAAGTGTTTTTTTATAAAATCAAATTGTTTTTTTACCTATCTGTTTACCATAATATGTACATTATACAACATATATTATTGAGGTTTTTGAAAGAAACAATATATAGTAATTTTTGTGATTTTCTCAATATTTTTAATATTTTTTCTTGATAAATTTTCTTAATAATTTTTCATAATATTTTTCTAAATGTTTTTTACTGTTTTTAATAGTCTATTTAATATTTTCATATCATATTGTATATTTTTTCATCTATGCTTTTAGATTGATTTTATATTTAACTTTGTAATATTTTACTATTATAAAATTGGGAACTATTTTAATTATTTTATAGTTCGGAATTATTTTTAATTAATTTGTACTATTTTAGAAAATATTTATAAGAAAGCTTTCAATAAATGTAGTTGCAACAAGAAAAGATAGAGATGCTAATCTTTTATATTTTTTCTTACAATATGTTTCATACATAATCATTATTAAAAATGCAAACCATCTAAAACTGCATATAACCCATGAGATATCTGACAACCTTATAGCAATAACAAGTGTTGCTGTAAATTTTATTGTATATACAAATATTAAAACTGCCCAAAAAGCTTCTCTATATTTCAAGAAATTGGGTATACATATAAATATATATCTTTTCAGATTGTTGCATAGCATAATAATAAATATATTAATTAATTGTTCAGTATATATAATTTCTTCTCTTCTTGCAAAAAAATCTATGGCTATTGTATTGTAAACTATTATTCCAATAAAAGCTCCAATTACAATTCCATAGACTTTATAATTTGCAAATACTTTATTTAGGCTCATTTATCATAATATACCTTTAATACTTTTATATATTATATTACTTTGTACAATATTTATGATAGTAAGTCAAAATAGATGATATTGTTTTTGCATCATTGATTTCATTGCTTAAAATTTTCTCAATTAATTCTTCTACAGTATAAACTTCTAAATCAATATATTCATCAGGATCTAAATGTTGATGTGTTTTTTCAAGATCAAAGGCAACATACACATCTATTTTTTCACCTGAATATGCAACTGCCGGAGCTAATGTTTGTAAAAATTCAATTTTCCCTGACTTATATCCTGTTTCTTCTTCCAATTCACGAGCCGCACATTTCAATGTTGGTTCATCAATCGAATCTTTTCCACCAGCCGGGATTTCCAAAGTATACTTGTCAATGGCATTTCTCCACTGTCTTACCATAATAATTCTACCATCAGACATTACCGGTATAACAGCCGCGGCACCTTTATGTTGCAAGAAATCCCAATATACTTTCTTTCCTTCCGGTGTAATAATTTCATCTTTACAGAATCCTAATATTGCTCCATCATAAACTTTTTCTCTATTAATACGTTTAAACTTTTCCATTTCATCACCCTATTCAATACCCTTACATTTTTTATAACATGCATCACTTGCGGCAAAAAGTGCTTTTCTAAAACCATTATTTTCTAACTGTTCAACCGCTGCAATTGTTGTCCCACCTGGAGAACATACATTATCCTTCAGTACACCCGGATGTTCGTTTGTTTCAAGCATAAGCTTTGCAGAACCTAAAACAGTTTGGGTCACAAACTCGTACGCATCACTTCTTTTCATTCCGCATTTAACAACACTATCTGCTAATGCTTCTATAAACATAAACACATATGCCGGAGAGCTGCCACTTGCACATACAACTGCATCCATAATTTTTTCCTCAACAACTCTCATTTTCCCAAATGATGAGAAAATTTTCTCAATTTCTTCTTTTTCTTCTTGAGAGAAAAATTCTTCATTGTAGGATACGCCTGTCATGCCTTCCCCTACCATTGCAGGAGTATTTGGCATTGTTCTTACAATCTTCTTAGTTCCACACATATCTTCCAATTGTTCAATTGTAACCCCTGGTGCCAGTGAAACAACTACAGATTCCTGTGCAATATTTTCTTTTACCTGTGGCAAAACACTCTCAAACATCTGTGGTTTAACAGCTAATATTATGTACTTACTATTCTTTATAACTTCTTCGTTGTTATTAAAAAACTTAACACCTGTTTCTTCACTTATCTTTTCCATTTTTTTCTTGGTACTACTATGGAATACTATATCATCCTTATTATATAATTTAGAAACTCCATTTAATATAGCACTGCCCATGTTTCCCATTCCAATAAAACCTAATTTAAACATATTTCCTCCTATTTTTTCAGTCTATAAAAATTATAGCACAATTCTGTTATCCTGTGGTGGAATTTCTTATTATGTATTAAAGAATGTCGCTTGCGACATTCTACGCACCCAGCATATATTGCTTTTGCAATATTTTTTCTTTTGTGCAAGGGTGCATCCCTAGTGGAACATTTTTATGTAATAAGAAATTCTGCAGAAATTTCTTATTACATAAAAAAAGGAAATGCGATTTCTCACATTTCCTATTATCGTAGATTTTACTTTGCATAATCTATGGCTCTTGATTCTCTCACGATATTAACCTTTATCTGACCAGGATATTCAAGCTCATCTTCGATTTGCTTTGCAATATTTCTAGCCATTAATACCATGTCAGCATCACTAACCTTTTCCGGTATAACCATAATACGAATCTCTCTACCTGCCTGAATGGCAAAAGATTTATCAACTCCCTCGTATGAGTTCGTTATGTCTTCTAACTGTTTTAGTCTGTTTGTGTAAGTCTGTACTGTTTCACGTCTTGCACCAGGTCTTGCAGCAGAAATAGCATCAGCAGCCTGTACAATACATGCTATTAATGTTTCAGGTTCAATATCACCGTGGTGAGCTTCAACCGCATTAATAACTGTAGCTGATTCTTTATATTTTCTACATAAATCAACACCTAACTGAATATGTGTACCTTCTTTTTCATGGTCAACAGCCTTACCAATATCATGTAATAAGCCTGCTCTTTTTGCTACTCTAACGTCCAATCCAAGCTCTGAAGCTAATAGACCCGAGATAAGAGCAACCTCAATAGAATGTTTTAAGGCATTTTGTCCATAACTTGTTCTAAACTTCATCTTTCCTAAAAGTTTAACAAGTTCCGGATGAATTCCATGTACACCAACTTCAAGAGTTGCTGCCTCGCCTTCTTCTCTAATCATAGTCTCAACTTCTTTTTGAGCCTTATTAACCATTTCCTCAATTCTAGTTGGCTGAATTCTTCCATCAACAACCAGTTTTTCAAGAGCAATACGGGCTACTTCTCTCCTAATTGGATCAAATCCTGATAAAACAACTGCTTCAGGAGTATCATCAATAATCAAATCAACACCTGTTAGAGATTCAAGAGTTCTGATGTTTCTTCCTTCTCTACCAATTATTCTACCTTTCATTTCATCATTAGGTAATGAAACTACAGAAATAGTTGTTTCAGCAACATGGTCTGTTGCACATTTCTGAATTGCATTAACAACCAATTCCTTAGCTTTCTTATCAGCTTCCTCCTTGGCCTGTTTTTCATGTTCCTTAATTAATTTTGCAGTTTCAATCTTAATTTCTTCTTCAACAGTTTGTAATAATTGTTCTTTTGCCTGTTCAGAGGTTAATCCAGAGATTCTCTCCAGTTCCTGTATGCGCTGTTCGCTTAATTGTTCTACTTTTTCCTTAGCTTTGTTTAATTCTTCTTCACGAGATTTTAAGCTATTTTCTTTCCTATCAAGGGCATCTGATTTTTTCTCAACTGCTTCTTCCTTGTTAAGAACACGCTTCTCATATCGTTGAACTTCTGATCTACGTTCTTTGATTTCTTTATCAAGCTCATTTTTAGTTTTTAAATTCTCTTCTTTAGCTTCTAAAAGAGCTTCTTTTTTCTTTGATTCTGCTGTTTTAATTGCATCGTCAATAATTCCACGAGCTTTATCCTCAGCAGTACCAATTTTCTTTGCATCAGAATTTTTCTTTATAGAAATTGCAACTAATGCTGAAATCAAAGTGTCCACGAGAATCACTGCAACAAGTATGATAATCCAAGTAGTAGTATTCACAGGAGCACCTCCTTATTTAATTTTCATTGTACATTACAACATATCCATTTTACTTTATTACCCGTTTAATGTCAAGCAAAGTAGTAGTTCTAAAACACTGATTTTCTATATATTTGCATTATGTGATTTCATTACTCATAAAAAGAATTTTTCTGTTCCAAAATATAGTTATCAACTGCTTTTTTTACCATTGAAAAAGAATATCCTTTTCCAACTAAATACCTATAAAGTTTTTGCAAATCCTTTGAATCAGACAAATCATATCTTTTTGCACGTTTTTTTAATACACTAGAAATTGAATCATCTTCCGAAAAATCACTTTCCATAAAAGCTTCATCTATAAGTTCTTTTGAGATTCCTTTAGTATATAAATCCTGTATAATTTTTCGTTTACTATAAACGCTTTTCTTGTAATCAAGATATAACATGGCATATCTCTTGTCATTAATAAGATTATACTCTTCTAAATATTCAACAACTTTGTAAATTATATTATCAGGATACAAACCTGACTTTAACTTATCTATAATTTGTTTTCTTGTTTTATAAGAATCATCTAGAATATAAAGAGCCCTTTCTCGGGCTCTTTTGTATAAAATATCCATAATATCGTTGTATTCTCTATGGGAAATTTCATTATCTTTAATTAATTTTAATCTTCTTACCTCACCTTTATATAGATAGAACTGTAACTCTCCATCCAAGGTTATTTTAAAGCGATTTCCAACAGGTTCCATTTTAATAATTCTATGCATTATTCTTCCTCAGATGCTTTTTCAGTGTTATTAGATTCTGCCTCTGTTTCTTCCTCACCTTCAGGATGAATGTAAAACTCTCTTACCTTTGCATCTACTTCTTCCATGATGTCAGGATGTTCCATAAAATATTTCTTTGCATTTTCACGTCCCTGACCAATCTTTTCGCCATTATATGCATACCATGAACCACTCTTTATAACAATTCCACTCTTAGCAGCTAAATCTAAAATATCGCCTTCTTTTGAGATTCCCTTACCAAACATAATATCGAATTCTGCTTCTTTAAAAGGAGGTGCAATCTTATTCTTAACCACTTTAACTCTGGCTCTATTACCAACCATTTCTCCACCAGCCTTCAATGTTTCAACTCTTCTTACATCAAGTCTGACTGATGCATAGAACTTAAGCGCTCTACCACCTGTTGTTGTTTCAGGATTACCAAACATTACACCAATTTTTTCTCTTAACTGGTTAATGAATACAACTGTGCAACCTGTTTTGTTCATTATACCTGTTAATTTTCTTAATGCCTGTGACATTAATCTGGCATGCTGTCCCATATGAGAATCGCCCATATCCCCATCGATTTCTGCCTTAGGAACTAATGCTGCAACAGAGTCAACAATAATGATATCTACAGCTCCTGAACGAACCATTGTTTCTGTGATTTCCAATGCCTGTTCACCGTAATCTGGCTGCGAAATATACAAATTATCAATATCTACACCAATTGCCTTGGCATATACAGGATCTAAGGCATGCTCTGCATCAATAAATCCTGCCACACCGCCTCTTTTCTGTGCTTCTGCTATCATATGTAAAGCTACTGTAGTCTTACCACTTGATTCAGGTCCGTATATTTCTACTACTCTACCCTTAGGTATACCACCCAAACCTAATGCTAAGTCTAAGCTAAGAGAGCCTGTTGGAATTGTTTCTACGTTAATCTTTCCCGAATCTCCCAGTTTCATAATAGCACCCTTTCCATGCTGTCTTTCTATTTGAGATATTGCTGCATCTAATGCTTTTAATTTTTCTTCTTTATTCATAATTAGTCCTTTCTGTTCGAACCTATGTTCGTTATATAAGTATAATAGTACAATCCGTTCTTTGTGTCAACAATTAATTAATAAATATTATATATGTTTTTTTACTATTATGCAACACTTTACTTATATGTTTAACTTTTATTTTTATGTTACTTTGTGTTAAGGTAATTATATTCTCTTTTCATATTCCATGCAATCACCGCCATCGATTACTTCGTCTGGTTTCATTTCATATATCATACATTTTGATGTATTACAAGGTAACTTTTCATCATCAAAACAATATTCACAATCGTTACAAACCAAATCATTATTTTTAATAATTTCAAATTTTAAAAGGTCATCTACAAATTTATTTGACATTATTTTTTATCTCCATTATGTAAAAAACTATTATAAAAAATTTACGCAAACAACTTAACTGTCATCTTAAATAAATCATTCTATAATAGTTTTTTACTTTTATATATTTTCTCTTTATATGTTTCACTTTACAAAGTTATCTTTAAATAATTAAATTTAAAGCAACATACAACAACCCATGTTATTAAAACTTATAATCTTATACTTCTCTTATAAACCAAGAATTTTCTCAAGAGCTGTAATCTTTGTACAAATTATTAAGATTTCACTAGCTTCCTTTAATTCATCTGGCGTTGCAAATGAAGGTGCAATTCTAATATTCTTGTCTTCAGGGTCTTTTCCATAAGGGAAAGGTGAACCTGCACCTGTTAATACCATACCTGCATCCTTACACATTGAAACAACTTTCTTTGCACAACCTTCCATTGCATTAAACGAAATAAAGTATCCACCGTTAGGATTTGTCCACTCTCCAACTCCACATGGCTTTAATTCAGATTCTAACATATCAAGAACAGCTTTGAATTTTGGTCTCATTTTCTCTGCATGTTTCATCATATGTCTCTTTACACCATCAAAATTCTTGAAATATCTTACATGACGTAACTGATTCATTTTATCATAACCAATTGTCTGAATTGTCATCTGTTCCAAAATAGACTTAACATTTTCTTTTGAAGAAGCCATTGCAGCTACACCTGAACCTGAAAATGTTACTTTTGAAGTTGATGCAAATTCATATACTAAATTAGGATTTCCTGCCTTTTCACATTCTGAAATAATATCTAATATTTCATCCTGTCTATCTTCATATAAATGATGAATAGCGTATGCATTATCCCAATAAATTCTAAAATCTTTTGCTGCAGGTTTAAGTGCTGCCATTCTCTTTACAACTTCATCTGAATATGAAATACCTGTTGGATTTGAATATTTTGGAACACACCAAATACCCTTGATTGAATCATCTTCTGCAACTAATTTTTCAATCATATCCATATCAGGTCCATCTGCATTCATAGGAATATTTATCATTTCAATACCAAAGTATTCTGTAATTGCAAAATGTCTGTCATATCCTGGTACAGGACATAACCATTTTACTTTATCAAGCTTACACCATGGTGTGCATCCTAATACACCATGTGAATAAGCTCTTGAAATAGAGTCATACATTATGTTTAAACTTGCATTTCCGTATATAATAACATGATCTTCTGTTGTACCCATAATATCAGCCATCATTTTCTTTGCCTCAGGAATACCACCTAAAACGCCATAATTACGGCAATCAATTCCATTTGATGCATGTACATCAGACTCACTTGTTAAAACATCTAACATATCCATACTTAAGTCTAACTGTTCTTTGCCAGGTTTACCTCTAGACATATCAAGACTTATATTCTTTTTACAAATCTCTTCATAATCTTTTTTTAAACCTTCAAGTTCTTTCTTTAATTCATCCTTGCTCATTTCACTGTAAGCTAACATATTATTTCCTCCAAATTAATTTTTTAAAACATTAAAATTTTTAGACACATATTCAATCATAGAAATAATTGTAAGTGCCAATGATATCCATATTAAAATCTGTCCAATAATATATAAAACAGAATTGTTTAATGGTGTATTAACAATAAGTACAATAATCATAACCATTGAGAAAGCAGTTTTAAATTTGCCCCACCAACCGGCTGCTAAAACAATGCCCTGATCAGCAGCAAGCATTCTAAAACCACTAATAAATAATTCTCTACTAATTATAATTATTACCACCCATGATGGTATCATTTTTGGTGTTAAACAAATAAGTGCTGCACTAACAAGCATTTTATCTGCCAAAGGATCCATAAATTTTCCAAAATTGGTTACTAAATGATACTTTCGAGCAATTTTTCCGTCAAACAAATCAGTTATACTTGCAACAATAAAAACAATTGCCGCTAAATAGTAATTATATGAAATTGATTCAATTAACATAAATACAACGAAAATTGGAATACATAAAACTCTGAATGTTGTTAATTTATTTGCTAAATTCATTTTGTCTCCTTACCGGCTATATCAGTTCGCCTATTAAGTCATAATCATTTGTACCTGTGACTTTAACTTTTACAAAATCACCAGTCATAAGTTCTTCATCTGTCATAACAAATATATTACTGTCAACTCCCGGACAATCCATATATGTTCTTGCTATATAGGCATGTTCGCCGGAAATTTTTCCTTCTATCATTGCTATAAATTCTTTTCCTACATATTTTTCTGTAGTGTCAAAAACAATGTCCTGCTGAAGTTCCATAATTTCATTTCTTCTGAAATTTTTAACTTCTTCATCTATTTGATCAGGCATTGATGCTGCAGGTGTGTTTTCCTCAGGTGAATAAGTAAATACACCAAGTCTGTCAAATTCCATTTCATTTACAAACTTCATTAATATATCATGGTCTTCCTGTGTTTCTCCGGGAAAACCTGAAATTAAAGTTGTTCTTAAAATTATATCAGGAATTCTTTTTCTTAACTTACCAATGATTTCTCTTAACTGTTTGTTGGAAGTTCTTCTTCCCATACGTTTAAGAATATCGTCACTGGCATGCTGTATTGGAATATCCAAATAATGGCATATCTTCTTTTCAGTAGCTATGGTTTCTATTAACTCATCATAGATTTCTTCAGGATAACAATACAAAATTCTTATCCACTGAATTCCCTGAATTTTGGCTAATTTTTTCAATAGAATATGCAAAGATTTTTTTCCATAAATATCTTTACCATACATTGTTGTTTCCTGAGCCACTAATATAAGTTCTTTTACACCTCTGTTTGCTAAATCCTTTGCTTCTTCAATAAGTACATCCATATCTACACTTCTGTAATTTCCACGAATCTTTGGAATAATACAATATGTGCAATATTTATCACAACCTTCGGCAATTTTTAAATATGCGTAATTGCCTGCTGTTGAAAGGTTTCTTGGAGCATTAACTCCCGCTAATTTATCTATATCATTAATAACATGAATATTTTTCCTGTTTATAAAAAATTCATTTAAGGCATTGGCTATACTGTCTATGGCTGTAGTTCCTATACAAATATCAATTTCAGGAATTTCTTCATCTATTTCTTCATAATATCTTTGAGCCAGACAACCGGCTAAAACTAACGCCTTGCAATTTCCTTCTTCTTTGTATCTTGCCATTTCAAAAATAGTATTAATACTTTCTTCTTTGGCATCATTTATAAAACAGCAACTGTTAATAACAATTACGTCTGCTTCTCTTTCATCGTCAGTAAATTCATAACCGGCTTTAGATAAGATTCCGGACATATGCTCTGAATCCACTAAATTCTTGTCACAACCTAATGAAATAAAAAGTACCTTCAAAAATATAAACTCCTTAAACTTTAAAATAGAATAAAGTGTCTGTTGACACTTTATTCTTCTTCGTCATCTCCTAAAATTCTAATTTTAGATTCTGCTAATTCTTCTACAGCAATTGACAATGGTTTCATACCTTCAGCGTCCTTGTCTAAAAGTGGCTGGTCACCTGCAATAATCTGTCTTGCTCTCTTTGATGTAGCCATAACAATTGAATATCTGCTCTGTACAACCGGCTGTTCACCGTCCTCTACATCACTATTAGCTACTGCCATTAAATCTGAATATGATGGGTGTAACATTTTTATCTCCTTTCGGCGAATTTTAATATTTCGCTTTTTATTTGATTAACAAAATCCATGTCTAGAGACTGAGGATTGTTGTCATTTTTTATATTTTCAATGTGCTTTGCACATTTTTCAACTTCATCATTTAATACGAAATAGTCGTATTTTTCCATATTATCAGTTTCTTCTGCCGCCTTTTTCAAACGGTCATTAATAACTTCTTCTGTTTCTGTATTACGACCGACCAATCTGTTTCTAAGTTCATCAGCACTCGGTGGCAATATAAAAATCAAAATTGCCTCGGGCATATTTTTCTTTACCTGCAAAGCACCCTTTGTTTCAATTTCTAATATTACATCATTTCCACTGTTAAGATTTGTTTCTACAAATTCTCTTGGTGTTCCGTAATAATGATCAACATATCCGGCATATTCTAAAAGTTTGTTTTCATTAATCATCGTTTCAAACTGTTCATTTGAAATATAATGATAATGAACTCCTGGGATTTCATTTGGTCTTGGTTCTCTTGTTGTTACTGAAACCGAAACCTTATAAGTATCCTTATGTTCCTTTAGATACTTAACTACAGTACCTTTTCCAACACCGGAAAAACCGGAAATTACTAATAATTTACCTTTTTTCATAATACACACTCTTTTATTCTATATTTTGTATTTGTTCTCTGACTTTTTCAATGTCAGTTTTTAACATAATTGCATGGTCTGATATTTCAGGATCACTTGTTTTGGACAATGTAGTGTTAGCTTCTCTGTTCATTTCCTGTGCAATAAAATCAAGTCTTCTTCCAACAGTTTCGCCTTTTAGCAAATCTTCGCGCATTGCCTTAATATGACTATCTAGTCTTACAAGCTCCTCGTCAACGCATACTTTATCAGCAAAAACTATAACTTCCTGAGCAATTCGTGATTCATCAATTTGACTGTCTTCTAACAGTTCATGAATCTTATTTGTAATCTTTTCCTTATATTCAGCAACAATAACCGGGGATTTTTCTGTAATAAACTTAACATTTTCAATCATACCGTCAAGTTTTGAAATTAAATCAGCCTGTAAACGTTTGCCTTCTTCTTCTCTCGTTTCTATTAGCTTAATAACAGCTTCATCAATTGCTTTAATTACCAAAGCTTCAATTGCCTCTTCATCATCCTGTGCATTCTCTATTGTAACTACATCTGGACTTCTCATTATGTAACTTGTTTTTACGTCATTTTCTAACCCAAGTTCTCTGCTGATTTGTTCATAACAATCAAAATATTCTTTTGCAAGCATTGAATTGTATCTTATGCATTCGTCACCTTTGCCAAGATTTTCATAGGAAATAAATACATCAACCTTTCCTCTGCTAACAAATTTTTTCATTTCATTACGAACATTTCCTTCAAGGAAATTTAATTTTCTAGGTACCTTTATACCTAATTCCAAATATCTATGATTAACAGATTTCATTTCAACGGTGACCTTTCTATCACCTTCAGAAACTTCAGCTCTGCCAAATCCTGTCATACTTTTTAGCATCTTTCCTCCTCTGTGTCCATTTATCCACAGTTCTATTTATTATAATTCATATAAACACGACCGTCAAGTTACACTTAAATATAAGTAACACTTTCCCTTTAATACAGATATTATTTTTCAAATACTGCATCTAAACAGGAATATTATTTACTAATAAAATGTAGAAAAATCAGGTACAAGTTTTAATGTTGAATTTTAATAACATAATAATTTGCAAATAACACTAAAAACCTATAAAATAAGTGTGATGTAAAAAAATTTATTTTTTAATTTTAAAGGAGATTATTATATGGCATTTGATGGTGTTACCATTTCTGCTTTAGTAGCAGAATTTAATGATAAATTACTTAATGGAAGATTATACAAAATTGCACAGACAGAAAGCGATGAATTATTACTTACAATCAAGAATGGTAAAAATCAATATCGTTTACTGATAAGTGCTAACGCAAGTCTTCCTTTAATATATCTTACAGATAAAAACAAACCGGCTCCTCTTACCGCACCTAATTTTTGTATGCTTCTTAGAAAACATATAAATAATGGACGTATTATTTCAATTACCCAGCCGGGGCTGGAACGAATTGTTGATTTTGAAATACAGCATTTAGATGAATTAGGCGACATAAAAACCAAACACTTAATCATAGAATTAATGGGTAAACACAGCAATATTATTTTTGTAAACGAAGGAACCATCTTGGACAGCATTAAGCATGTTAATTCAATTATGAGTTCAGTCAGACAGGTTCTACCGGGAAAAGAATATTTCATTCCTCATACCTCTGAAAAGCTTAATCCTCTTGATGTAGAAAAGGAAGTTTTCTTTAAAACAGTTTTTTCAAAGCCTATGCCTTTGTCAAAAGCTATTTATACATCTTTTACAGGTATCAGTCCTACTATTGCTGAAAACATTTGTTATGAGGGCAAATTTGATTCATCAATGCCTGCTAATGTTTTAGAACATGGGGATCAGAACATCGTTTGGATGTATTTTTATCAGCTAATTAACAAAGTTAAAAATTGTGATTTTATACCTACAATTTACGAAAAAAACGGAAAACCTGAGGAATATGGTGTAACCATTTTGTCAACTTACAGTGACTGCACAACAACATCCTTTGAAAGTATAAGCACTTTACTTGAAACATATTATTCTAAAAAGAACTTATACACAAGAATGAGACAGAAATCTGTAGATTTAAGAAAAATTGTAACTAATGCTCTAGAGCGAGATAACAAAAAATACAACATACAGTTAAAACAGTTAAAGGACACAGAAAAAAAAGACAAATTCAAAGAATATGGTGACCTTTTAACAACCTATGGCTACTCAATAAAAGAAGGTTCTAAAGAATTTGAAACTGTCAACTACTATAATGGTAAAACAGTTAAAATCACTTTGGATCCTACTATTTCGCCTATTGAAAACGCAAAAAAATATTTTAATAAATATTCAAAATTAAAGCGAACCAGCGAGGCCTTGGAAACAATTATAGTCGAAACAAAAAATTCAATTGACTATCTTGAGTCAATTAACGTTGCAATAGACATGGCAACTACTGAAGATGACTTAAAAGCAATAAACGAAGAATTGGTTCAGACAGGTTTTATAAAGAAAAAACATACCAATAAGAAAGCTAAAAATAATAGCAAACCTTTGCACTTTATTTCATCAGATGGCTTTGATATGTACGTTGGCAAAAATAATATTCAAAATGAACATCTTACTTTTAAAGTTGCAACTGGAAATGACTGGTGGTTCCACAGCAAATCCTTTCCTGGCTCACATGTAATTGTAAAATGCAACAATCAGGAATTGCCTGATAACACTTTTGAAGAGGCCGCAAGACTTGCAGCTTTCTATTCCAAAGGTTCAAACCAGGATAAAGTTGAAATAGACTATATTCAGAAAAAGCATGTAAAGAAAGTTGCCGGTGCAATGCCGGGATTTGTTATTTATCATACCAATTATTCCATGATTGCGGAGCCTAATATCGACAATATAAAAGAGATCTAAAGTAAGGCAAAATATCGACAATATAAATGTAGCTAAATATTGCTAAATATTAACAACCTAAACAAAAAATAAAATATTAATTCTAAAAGAAGGTACTTAAAAAGCAGAGCCATAAAAGCTCTGCTTTTTATAGTTAATAGAAATTCCTTAAGATTCCCTATTATAAATTATAAACTTATATAAACGTTCTACTATTATCCGATTAATTCGTCATATAATTTTTCGTATTTCTTAGCTGATGTATTCCATGAATAATCTACTTCCATGGCTCTATCCACCATCTTATTCCAATCGCGCTTCTTATCATAATAAATATGCTCTGCATATCTAACAGTTCCCATCATCTCATGTGCGTTATAATTCTTAAATGAGAATCCAGTACCTGTATTTTCATATTCATTATAAGGTTCTACTGTATCTTTCAAGCCACCTGTTTCCCTAACAATAGGTAATGTACCGTATCTCATGCTCATTAACTGACTTAATCCACATGGTTCAAACAATGATGGCATTAAGAAAGCATCACAGGCTGCATATATTTTATGAGAAAGTTCTTCAGAATAATATATATTAGCAGAAACATCTTTTCCATATTTCCAGTCAAAATGTCTGAACATATTCTCATATCTTTCTTCACCTGTACCAAGAATAACAAACTGAAGTTCATCCTGACACATTTCATCCATAACACAGGATACCAAATCTAAACCTTTTTGGTCTGTAAGTCTGCTTACCAAACCTATCATCATCTTCTTAGGATTTACTTCCAAGCCTAACTCTTTCTGTAAAGCTGTTTTATTCTTAACTTTTTCTCTTCGGAAATTATCTTTGCTGAAATTCTTTGCAATTAATTTATCTGTAGCCGGATTATATTCATCATAATCAATACCATTTACAATACCTCTAAGACAATTAGATCTTGCTCTCATTAATCCATCAAGACCTTCTCCAAAGAAAGGTGTTTTTATTTCTTCTGCATAAGTATCACTAACTGTAGTAACCATATCTGCATATACAATACCACCCTTAAGGTAATTACCATTATCGTAATCTTTTAACTTATCTGATGTGAAATAATAATCAGATAAACCTGCTAGATCCTTGATTGTATCAATATCCCAAACACCCTGGAACTTTAAGTTATGTATAGTCATAATAGACTTAATGCCCTGATAGAATTCTCCATTGGCAAAACTGTCTTTCAAATAAACAGGAATTAAACCTGTATGATAATCATGGCAATGTATAATATCCGGTCTGAAATCTATTACTGGAAGAGCCGATAATACTGCTCTTGAAAAGAAAGCAAACTTCTCTAAATCATATCTTGGATCACTGTATGGTCTCTCTCCTGAAAAATAATATTCATTATCAATGAAGTAGAATTTAACTCCTTCATATTCCATTTCCATAATTCCAACGTACTGTCTTCTCCAGCATAAGTCCATATAAAAATGATCAACATAAGTCATTTTTTCTTTCCATTTATGGTCAATACACATATAATTTGGAATCATAACTCTAACATCATATTTTTCTTTGTCAAAACACTTTGGTAAAGAACCTACAACGTCTGCCAATCCCCCTGTTTTAATAAAAGGTACACATTCTGATGCTGCAAATAATATCTTCTTCATATCTTCCTCCTCCAGATTAATTCTTTTGTATTATATGCTTAATTATCTACATTTGTATTCAAGTCTAATCTTATCAGCTATTAATGCTATAAATTCAGAGTTTGTAGGCTTACCTTTTTCTGCATTTATAGTATATCCAAACAACTCATCAATAGTATCCATTCTTCCACGATTCCATGCCACTTCAATAGCATGTCTTATGGCTCTTTCAACTCTGCTGGATGTTGTCTGGAATTTTTTTGCAATTGAAGGATACAATATTTTCGTAATGGAATTAAGCATTTCATTGTCATTTACCGACATAATAATTGCTTCCCTTAAATACTGATATCCCTTAATGTGTGCAGGCACTCCAACATCATGAATAATTGATGTAACATCATTTTCAATGTTACGCTCCATAAAATGTTTTCTATCTTCTCCTGCACCAATAATTTTTTTAGTTTCAGGTATTCTCTTGTTGTATGATTTTACACCTTTTACCCTATCTGCTATCATATTTGTTTCAAATGGTTTTAGTAAATAATACCCTGCGCCATAACCAAATGCATCCTGAATAACATTCTCATTACTAATTGCTGAAGTTATAATGAAAAAAGGCATCTTAATCATTGCACCATCATCATTAACCTTATTCATTAACGATAAGCCATCCATCTTTGGCATAATTAAATCTAAAATAACAACATCAGGTGTTGACTTTCTTATTAATTCATAAGCCTCCTGACCATTTTTAGCCTTACCAATAATCTGAATTGCTGTATCTTTTGATAATGCTGAATCTATGTTTTCGATTACTTTTTCATTGTCATCAACAATAATAACAGATATTTTTTCTGAGTTTCCGGTATATGTTTTATTTATATTGCGATTATTTAAGTTCGTGTTCATCATTCCTCCTAATTTTGTCAAAACACAGCACTGTTTAAATTCTTTTGACAAAGAAGATTATAGTTTGTTAGATGAAGATATTCAACTTAAAGAATTCGCATAAAAATCCTTTTTTCGACAATTAAGTTTACATATATTTTTTCACAGTGTTAAAAAATGTAAAAAAGCTTATAAAAACCATATATAAATGTCGATTTTTTTAAAATAATGTCAATATTTTCTTAGTTAATGTACACTACCATTTCTTCCTTTTCAGCAAGTTCAATTCTATAGCCGTCTCTAAGTTCGTAATATACTTTCGGACGTAGCTGTGTACCATTAACCTTAGTTCCGTTAGTTGAATCATAATCTGCAATACGGTATTTTCCATCCTTACATGAAATAACCACGTGAATCTTAGATATGTAAGTTTCCGGCACAACAATATTTGCATTTTCTCTTCCAATTGTAAACGGAATTCTATTAATCTGATATTTCTTATTGTTATAAATAATCATTGCCTGAACTTCATTTTCCACAGACTTTGCAGCAGCCTTCTTTGGAGTTTTGTAATGCTTTGTTGCAGCCAGGTTTTCTCCTGACGTCTGATGTTTCTTTCTAAGTTCTAAATTATATTCTGTAAACGGATTAAGAACCATACCGTTTAACTCTTCACATTCATTCATAAAATTATATGCGTATGTTGCAGAAACCTTTACAAATGAAAAATTTTCCATATAATCATCAGGTATCTGTGCATAAGATGTGAATACCGGAAGCAATCTGCTTCTTCCACCATCTTTCACAATGTCAGGTTTCATTGAAACACCCTCTATAGTTTCATATGACAAAGAAGCATCTTCAAAATCACTCTTCATCGCCATAATGATATCTGCTTTTTGCAATAAATCTACAATATCTTTTTTCTTAACCTTCTTTTCAGGTTTTTTGTTATATTTTTTTATCATTTCTTCTATTTTATATACAATTTCTGTATTATTTCTTGCCATTTTAGGTCTCCTTAAATTTGTTTATTTATACATTATACTACATTTTCCGACTTATTTATATATGAAATATTCATTTTTTCTTTTGAAATATTTTTATAAATCAAATTAATTTGCAAGAAACATATTTTCTGCAAATATACCGTATCCTTTTGTAGAGTCGTTGACTAATACATGTGTTACTGCTCCTATTATTTTTCCGTCCTGTTCAATAGGACAACCACTCATGCCCTGAACAATTCCATTTGTCTTTTTTAATAAATTCTTATCGGTAATCTTAACAATCATATTTTTTTCTTTATTTGTTCTACTTACTTTTAAGATTTCTATATTGTACCAAGTGGCTTTATTGTCCCAAATAAGTTGAATCTTTGCTTTTCCTGTATGCACATTATTTCCTAATGCCATTTCCATTTTCTTTAATTTGTATTTTTTTACAAGATTATATTGCATCTCGCCATTAATACCACAATTGTTATTAGACTTTATGGTTCCTAAATAATTTTCATTATTGTATATAATGCTTCCCAGAAGACCACCCGGCTCTCCGTTTTGTCCCTTTTTAATTCCCCAAATATTTGCATTATAAATAGAACCATTTTTTGAGGACAAAAGCTTACCTGTATCAATGTCACTTATTCCATGACCTAGGGCAAAATATTTATTCTCATAAATAAAAGACATTGTTCCAATTCCCTGAGAATCATCTCTAACCCAGATGCCAAACATATAATTGCCATTTTTTGATTTAACAGGTTTTAGTTTCACTAACTTAATTCCACTATTTGATTTTATAGTAAAAACAACCGGTTTATTCTTATTTTCCTTAATCAAATAAACTAATTGTGCCTTATTACTTATTATATGCTCATTAAATTTTATAATATAATCTCCGGATTCAATTTTATCCTTGGCAGGATTTATTTTTTCTCCTTTAACATTTTCAAAACATCCACTACCAATTACCATCACACCCTGAGTTTTTAAATAAAGCCCTATAGGAAGACCAACAGGATAAACATAAGTTTTATCAATAACATTTACTTTTGTATTTTTTACAGGAAGAATCCCGAAAAGCTTATATTTTCCCGTATAAGAGCCTACTTTTCCCGTAATTATATTATTCTTGCCAGTAAGAGTTATTTTATCCTTTCCGGTAGATTTATTAATATTTAAAGAAACAGGGATCCCAAATTCATAATTAGCATTATCATTTGAATTAACAAAAATAGTATTTGGAAGATTTTTCTGTACATTCCAAATTACTGAAACAACTATTATTAAAACAGCAATACATATAGATGCAATAATTGTATTTCTATATATTTTTCTCATAACATAACCTCCAAATTACTAATTTCTTTTAAACAAATGTGCATCCCTAGGGGAACATTTATTTATGTAGCAAGAAATTACAGAAAATTTTCTTACGTCATAAATAAACAAAAGGAAGACTTTCGCCTTCCTTTTTAATATCTCTAATTTTTCAGTTTTAAATCAAGTAACTTTTTGTTCGTTCTGCCATTTCTTTCATTTCTTTTGCATGAGAAATTGCCGCCTCACTAACAGTACCATCACCATTAATTCTAACAAGTTCTTCTATTGACTCATCACCTGATAATTTCTTAATGTTGGTAATTGTACTATTATTTTCCAACTTCTTTTCAATAAGATAATGATTGTCTGCCATAGCAGCTATTTGTGATAAATGAGAAATACATATTACCTGATGATGCCTACTGATGTTTGCCATTTTTTCTGCTACCATAGTGGCTGTTTTACCACTAATACCTGTATCGATTTCATCAAAAATCAAAGTATCTATCTCATCTTCTGAGGCAAGAATTGATTTTATGGCAAGCATAATACGTGAAAGTTCACCACCTGATGCCACCTTATTCAACGGCCTTACAGGCTCTCCCGGATTTGTAGAAATCATAAAATTAACATTATCAAATCCATTATCCGTAATTGTATTACTTCTTTCAATACTTATTTCAAAATTAACAGCCATGAAATTCAAATCTATTAAAGATTTAGTTACCTGTTCCTGTAAAACTAAAGCTGCTTTTTTTCTTTCCTCAGATATGTCCAATGAAATATTTTCCATATCCAAATATATGGAATCAATTTCGCTTTTAATATTATTTATTTCCTCTTCATAATTAATTAATTCATCTAAATAATTTTGTTTTTCATTTTGATATTCAAGGATTTTTTCAATTGAATTACCGTATTTTATTTTTAAATGATTAATTGTATTTAATCTGTTTTCAATTTCGTTAATATAATTAGAATCAAACTCAAGACTTTCTGTATAATCTACAATGTCACAATCTAAATCCTTACACATGGAGTCAATGTCATAAAGGCACTCTTTAAACTGTGTAATCTTTTCATCATCAGACTTAACGGAATTAATAAGCGAAATAGCTCTGTTAATTTGCGAACCAACACCATTTTCATTTTCACAACTTATAAGCTGATATATGGACGAAAGTTCCACTGCCACATCCTTTGCGCCTGCCATTTTTTTATAAGTTGTTTCCAAGTCAACATCTTCATTTCCTTTTAAATCAGCCTGTTCTATTTCATCTACTTCAAATTTGGCAAATTCTATTTCTCGGGCTCTTTGTGCCTCATCCATAGAATATTCATCTAATTTTTGTTTTAATTTTTTATAATTATTATTTAATTCTTTTAAATGAGCTAACTTATCTTCTATTTTGTCCTTTGCAAATTTATCTAAAATTTCAAGATGTTTTGCAGGATATAATAATGATTGATGATCATGTTGACCATGTATATCGATTAACATTTCCATAATGGTTTTAAGAGTTTTAACATTAACTGTTTCACCATTAATTTTTGAAACACTTCTGGACTCCGTTATTTTTCTTGAAACAGTAATAATATTGTCATCATCAACAAAAATATCCATATTTCTGATAAAATCGGCTTGTTCTTTTTTCGTTGAAAAAGTCAGCTCTACTAATGCAAAGTCTTCACCGTTTCTAATAATGTCCTTTGAAACCTTATTCCCCAGTGCAATATTAACGGAACCTAAAAGTAATGATTTACCGGCACCGGTTTCTCCTGTAAGCACAATAAGTCCATTAGAAAAATCTACGTCAACCTCTTTAATTAATGCCAGATTTTTTACGTGTAAATTTATTAACATATTTCCTCCTTTATGTGCTTCTCTCCATTTGTCCCACTAAGCAATTATTTCCGTAATAATTCCTTTAACCTTTTTTGCATTTTCCTTACTTGTTATTGCAAGAAAAATCGTGTCATCACCTGCAATACAGCCTACAATCTCATTAATTTCAATTGCATCTATTGCTGCTCCAACTGCCATTGCCATGCCTGCAATTGTCTTAATGACCAAAATGTTCTCTGCGCACTGCATAGAAACAATTCCATCATTTAAAACTCTCATGTATTTACTGTCATGTGTAATTGCCGTATTAACGGGCACAGCATATTTTTGACCACCGTTTACAGATGATGTTTTTATTAAATTAAGTTCTCTTATGTCTCTTGATACTGTTGCCTGAGTTACCTTAAAACCACTTTCAATTAATTTTTTTGCCAGTTCCTCCTGTGTATCAATATCATATTCTCCAATTAAATCTATAATTTTTCTTTGTCTTTTTGATTTCATAATTACCCCTACCTTAATTTAGTTTATCTTTTACTGCCTGTAAGAAGCTGCCTTCATCTAACTTAGCAATCTTTGTTGTTTTTTCAGACTCACTTATATTAATTATATCTCCTGATATTATTTTGAAAACGCCATCTCCATCAAAGGAAATCCTACGATTTTCTTCGTTTGCAATACGACTTTTACCAATTTTAACCTCTATATTATCGTGTCTTGACAAAATAAGACTTCTGTTTGCAAGTGTGTGTGGACATATAGGTGTTAGTATAATCATATTTGAATCAGGTCTTGCAACAGGACCACCTGCCGATAAATTATACGCAGTAGAGCCTGTTGGCGTTGATAAAATTATGCCATCTGCATGATAGTTACCTAATATTTCTTTATTAACGTACACCTGATAGTCAGTAATGGCTAAATCTCCACCTCTATGTATTACAATATCATTTAATACTGTTGATGAGTAAACCTGCTTGCCATCTCTTATAATTCTACCATCAAGCATCATTCGTGACTCAATATTAAAATCATCATTTATTAACTTGTCTAAAGATTCTTTTACATTGTCCGGTGAAATTTCAGCCAGAAAACCAAGCGTTCCTTTATTAACACCAACAAAAACAACATCTAAGTCTATAAAATCCTTTGTGGCATGAAGTAAAGTTCCATCTCCGCCAATGCTGATTATACATTGTGTATCACCTGGTATATCCTTACTTTTAAGAACTTTGTACTCCCCTGTGCTATAATCCACATTATCGATTAGCACACACTGGCAACCACTTTTTGTAATATAATCTAATATTTTATAAGAAATTTCCAGTTTATTATCTTTTAAACTATTTGTTATAACGCAAAACTTTTTCATGTAATCCTCTATTTATCCAATTCCTGATGTGATTTTTCCACAACCTCTTCAGGTATTATATCTGATAATTTTTCGCCTTGTTCTTTATTTGTATTCTGTAAATATAATAAATATTCGATATTTCCTTCAGGACCTTTCACAGGTGAAAAATCCAAATTAATAATATCAAATCCAATGCTCATGGCAAATGTTATAACACTTTCTATAACATCTTTATGAACCTTCTTATCTCTTACAACGCCTTTCTTTCCCACGTTTTCTCTTCCTGCCTCAAATTGTGGTTTAATAAGACAAATAATCTGACCATTTTCTGTAAGAAGATTTTTTACAGGTAATAAAACTTTTGTAAGTGATATAAATGAAACATCAATTGAGGCAAAATCTATAACATCATCAATATCTTCAGGTGTTACATAACGGATATTTGTTCTATCCATGCATATAACTCTTTCGTCCTGAACAAGTTTCCAGGCAAGCTGTCCATGACCTACATCAACTGAGTAAACTTTTACAGCTCCGTTTTGTAACATACAGTCTGTGAAACCGCCTGTTGAAGCACCTACATCCATACAGATTTTTCCACCTAACTGTACTCCAAAACAATCCATTGCCTTTTCTAACTTTAAGCCCCCACGACTTACATATTTAAGAGTTTTACCTCTTACTTCAATATTAACATCATCCTTAAAAAAAGTTCCGGCCTTGTCCTCTCTTTGATTATCCACAAAAACAATGCCACTCATAATTATTGTTTTTGCTTTTTCTCTTGAAGGTGCCAAACCTCTTTTTACAAGTAAAACATCTAATCTTTCTTTCATTATACTAACTCTTTAACCTTCTCATATATTTTTTTGCTACTAATGCCGATTTTTTCTCTTAATTCATCAACCAAGCCCTGCTCAACAAAACAATCCTCAATTGCCATGATTTTTACATTACAATCTAAACAGTTTTCCTGAACGTATGTGGATACTGCCTCGCCATAACCACCTTTTTTTATAGCTTCTTCCACTACAATGATCTGTTTATGTCTTTTTGCAACATATTCAATCATATCTTTGTCTAATGGTTTTATGAATCTTGCATTTACAATTGTTGGATTAATGTTTTCTTTCATAAGCAAATTATAGGCTTTTTCTACTTCTTCAAACATATTTCCAACTGCGATTATGGCAATATTATAACCGTCATTTACAATTTCACTTTTTCCAAGTTCAACCGGACTAGCCGTTTTTTTCTCTGCCACATAAGCTGTACCTCTAGGAAAACGTATGGCAATAGGACCATTATATCCCATTGCAAATTTCACAGATTCAATTAATTCCTTTGTATCTTTTGGAGCAATTATTGTTAAATTAGGAATTGCTGACATAAAAGATACATCAAATATTCCCTGATGTGTTTCTCCATCCTGACCTACCAGACCTGCCCTGTCAACAATCATTACAACAGGTAAATTTTGAAGACACACATCATGTAGTATCTGATCATAAGCTCTCTGGTAAAAAGATGAATAAATTGAAACAACAGGTTTATAGCCACTAGCTGCAAGTCCTGCCGCAAAAGTTACTGCATGTTCCTCAGCTATACCTACATCAAAAAATCTGTCAGGATATTCTTTTTGAAATCTTGAAAGACCTGTGCCATCAGGCATTGCTGCTGTAATAGCTAATATTTTTTTATTTTTCTTAGCCAATTTAACTAATGTTCTTGAAAAAACTTCTGTGTAAGACATTGTTCCTGCAGATGAAGACTTTACTTCCTCTCCTGTTTCAACATCAAACTTTCCTATACCATGGAATTTTGATGGATTATTTTGCGCAGGTAAATATCCTTTTCCCTTTGTTGTTTTTACATGTATAACAATTGGATGGTCTATTTTTAAGGCATTTTTAAAAATACTAATCATTCCATTAATATCGTGTCCATTAACGGGTCCAATATATGTGATTCCTAAATCATCAAACAAACCACCTGGTATAATAAAGTTCTTAATATTATCTTTCGTTTTCTTTACTTTTTTAACTATTTTTTTACCGATTTTTGGAATTTTGCTTAAAGATGTTTCAACATCTTCCTTCAGGTAATTGTAGTGTTCTCCAACTCTTAACTTATTTAAATAGTTTGACATACTGCCAACATTTTGAGAAATAGACATATTGTTGTCATTTAAAATAATTACAAAATTCTTTCCTAAACTTGCAACATTATTAAGAGCTTCCAAAGCCATACCACCGGTAAGTGCTCCATCACCAATAACCGCCACAACCTTATTATTGTTATTATTAAGCTTATTTGCCATAGCCATACCAAGCGCCGCAGATATTGATGTTGAGCTGTGCCCTGTGTCAAAAGAATCAGTATCGCTTTCGTGTCGTTTTGGAAAACCACTTATACCATCAAGCTGTCTTAATGTATCAAACTGTTCCTTACGACCTGTTAAAATTTTATGTGTGTATGACTGATGACCTACATCCCATACAATTTTATCCTGTGGAAAATTTAAAACTGCATGCAAAGCTATAGTCATATCTACAGTACCTAAATTTGACGCAAGATGACCACCTGTTTTGCTGACTTTTTCTATTAAAAAACTTCTTATTTCTTCAGCCAAAATAGGATATAAATCCTTATCTATTTTTTTTATATCATTTTCTTTATTTATATTATCTAATATTTGTCCCATATTTCTTACGCTTTAGTTTTATTTTTTCCTATTAATTAATTTAATTATTAATTGTTTTAGGAAATCATTATTACCGTTAATATTATCTAAAATTTCAATTGCTTCTTTTGAATATTTTTCAACATCTTTTTTTGATTGTTCTATGCCACAAAGAGAAACGTATGTTGTTTTGTTGTTCTTTTCGTCACTGTGAACAGGTTTGCCTAAAACATCTGTTGTACTTGTTATATCCAAAATATCATCCTGTATCTGAAAGGCTATACCAACGTTTTTTGCTATTTTTTCTACATTTAGAATCTCAACTTCATTTGCCCCTGCAAGAATTGCACCTGCCATCATGGAAGCTTCTATTAAAGCTGCCGTTTTCAAATTGTGGATATACATAATTGTGTCCATATCCATCTTTTTATTTTCATTTATTACATCAACAGTCTGACCACCAACCATGCCGTAGACGCCTGCTTTCTTTGCAATTACACCCATTGCCTCTGCAGCTTTCATAGGCTCATCACTTTTTATTACAGCCTGAGACATAATCTCATAGGCCATATTAAGAAGACCATCTCCTGCTAATATACCCAAATCCTCGCCATACTGTGCATGTGTAGTTTTTTTGCCACGACGATATTCATCATTATCCATTGCAGGTAAATCATCATGTACCAAAGAATAAGTATGAATCATTTCTATCGCTGCCATAAAAGGATAAGCATTTGTAACATCGTCTTTAAACAATTTTGCCGTTTCCATTATAAGCATTGGACGAAGTCTTTTTCCACCTGCTTTAAGACTGTAATTCATTGCTTCAATAATTATTTTCTGTTTGCCTTCTTCTTTTGGAAAATAATTATATATAATATCTTCTACTTCTTTTGTTTTTAACTTTAAGTTTGTATTGAAATCGTTCATAATAACTCCTAAATGTCTGTTAAACGTTCTGCTGTGCTTCTTCATTTATTATTTTAATTTGTTTTTCAATAGTCTCTATCTGCTGATTGCAGTCTTTTATTATTTTCAAGCCCTGATTATATAATTTAAAAGACTCATCTAATGTAACATCTTCTTTTTGCATTGCTTCAATAATTTTTTCAACTTCATTAAAGTTCTGTTCTATATTTTTTTTATTTTCCATTATAAACTCCTTCAGTTATATCATAGGTTTTTGCTTTTATTTGTCCATCCTTAACAGTCAACATAACATCATCACCTACATTAACCTGTTTTACAGAATTAATTGCTTCGCCCTTATCATTAGTAAAATAAGCAAAGCCTTTTGAAATTTTATTTAAAGGTGATAAACCGTTAAGTTTCTCCGCATATATTGCAAGCATATGCTTTCTGTTAGTGAATAAACTATTAAAAGCATCATTAAGTCTTGTATATAATTCATCTGAATACTGTTTTTTGGTATTTAACTGATTAATTGGATTATATAGATTAAGTTTGGTCTGTATATATTTCAAATTGTTACGTGTGTTTGAAATTTTATTAACCATCTGAGATAGTAACAACTGTTTGTAACGTGTGATATTAAGTAAATATTCATTGTAATCAAATACAGCTATCTCAGCCGCAGCACTTGGAGTTGGTGCCCTTAAGTCTGCCACATAATCAGCAATTGTTGTATCAGTTTCGTGACCTACCGCCGAAATAATAGGTGTATTACAATCGAAAATAGCTTTTGCCACTATTTCCTCATTAAAAGCCCACAAATCTTCAATGGAGCCACCACCACGGCCCACAATAATTACATCTAGAGACAATGAATCTAAATATCTGATACCGTTTACGATATCTATTGCAGCCTCTGCCCCCTGTACAAGACTTGAATATAAATATAACTGCACATAAGGATTTCTTCGCTTTGTAATATTAATAATATCCTGTATTGCAGCACCTGTTTTTGCTGTGCAAATTCCAATTTTTAAAGAATACTTAGGAATAGGTTTCTTATACATTTTATCAAAAAGTCCCATTTCACTAAGTTCGTTTTTCAACTGTTCAAAACGCTGATATAGTAGGCCTGCACCTTCTAAGGTTATACTTTTTGCATATAACTGATATTTTCCATCTCTTTCAAAGACGTTAACGCTGCCTAAAACAATTACCTTCTGTCCTTCTTCTAATGTGAATTTCAAATTGTTTCTGTTACCCTTAAACATTATGGCTGAAATTACACCTGTCTTATCTTTCAATGTAAAATATATATGACCTGAAGAATGATAAGTTACATTGCTTATTTCTCCCTTAATGCAAATATTAGCCAGCATAAAATCCTGACTAAACATTTGCTTTATATATGTGTTTACCTGACCAACTGTGTATATAGACGGCATATATTATCTCCTAAAATAATTTTGCAAGAACACCATTAACAAATGATGGTGAATCATCTGTTCCGTACTTTTTGGCAAGTTCAACAGCCTGGTCTACGGCAACAGGCTTTGGTATATCATCATCAATATTCATTTCATAGTAAGCTAATCTAAGAATATTAAGGTCAGCTTTTGCCATTCTGTCTGTTTTCCATGATACAGCTACCTTGTCAATTTCTTTATCAATATCATCAGTTCTTGAAACTATATCTGTAACACGATTAATTATATATTCTTTATCTTTTTCCTTTATTTCTTTAATTTCGCCTAACTGTTCTAAATTCTCCATGTATAATCTGTATTGTTTTTGTAAATCTTCATCCTCATGGAACTCTGTACAATATAACAATTTAAAAACATATTCTCTGATTTCGGCTCTCTTCATATTTCCTCCACATATCTGATTATTAATTATGTTATTACGTTCAAAAAGGGTGTCCTAACAGACACCCTACGTTAATCTAAATTATTTTGATAAAACACTTGAAATGTTTACATTAACATTCTCAACCTTCAAGCCTGTCATATTTTCAACTGTAGTTTTAACTCTGTCCTGTACTTTCTTAGATACTTCAATAATCTTTTCGTTCATTCTGATAATAATTGAAACATCTACCATAACGCTACCTTCAGCTACATCAACTCTAACGCCCTTTGAAAGTTTCTTCATGCCAAGTTTTGCAACAATCTCTGATGTGATATTACCAGCCATACCAACAACACCATCAACTTCTAAAGCTGCCATTGCTGAAATAACTGCAAGTACATCATCACTAATATGAACATCTCCTAATTCTGATTTTTCGTTTATTCTATATGTGTTTCTTACATCTTCCATTTCAAACCTCCTACCTTAAGGATAACCTTATAAACTAACGATAGTATATCATTAATAATATAAATTTACAACCATTTAGGCAAAACAGAAACAGCCATCTGACAGGTACCACATTACCTTCAAATGGCTGTTTTTGTTTTTATAAATTTATTGAAGTTTCACTATCATTTCCATTATTGACTCAATATTTTCAAAATTTTCTTCAATCTTTTCTTCTGAAGGAATTTCGATGTCAAAATTGTTTTCCAGCTCCTCAATAAATTCAATCATTTCCATAGATTCTAAATATTCTACAAGGTTTAAATTATTGTTTTCCACACTAATTCCCGGACTAATCATCTCCAAAATTTCAATAATTTCATCTCTCATTATTCATGCCTCATTTTATAAAATATTTTTTGTTTTGAAAATATACTTTCACGTATATAATTACCATACTATGAAATATAATTCAATTCTTTTTTATGATATATGAAAATAAGAAAAAATTATGCAACTTTTTTGATTATTTTAAACATTTTCCATATTAACGTTTTAATTTCCTATTCAACGTTTTTAAGTGCGTTGTCCATTGGTATCTTCTTAATTTTTTTAAACTGGGAAAATGCAACTATACCATAGCAGACGATTCCTATGATAAACATTTCAACATAAGTTTTTTGTTCCAAATATAAAGTTAGCCAACCATTATAATCTTTCATCATTTCAAAATAAATCTGATCAATAATTTCTGTTGATAAAATAAGGCTTATAATTATTGACAAGCCAACCATCCAGGTTGTTGCTGTTATATAAAGTTTACCGACTTCCCTATTATTGTAGCCTAAAATTTTAACCATTGAGATTGAATTTTTATTCTTCTCAATTATTAATTTTGTTAAAAGATAAATAAGTAAAACAAACAGACAAATTGCAAAAACATTTATAAGATAAAACATATTCCCCATTGAAACGTTTAGCTGTCTGGAGGTTTTGGTCATATCTTTTTCCGTTATTACACTTGCAACATCTTTGTCGTCAATGGACAATTTTTCATTTGAAAAATAGCCTGAAAAATAATTCTTGTCCTTATCAATTAGTGAATTTAGTTTATCTCTTGTCATAAATACCGAAAGACTACCTGGATAATTAACTACTCCGGCTACCTTTATTTTGTATTTTTTACCACTGTATTTATCTTTTAATGTAAAAGTATCACCTTTATTTATTTTGTATTTTTCTGATAAGCCATCGGAAATATACATTCCATTTTCTACGTTCTTTTTAAAATATTTACTGTCTTCTTCAATACCATACAGGCTTATATCCTCACTAAGAGAACGTCTGTTAATCTGTAAAGATGTTAAACTGTATTTTTCAGCATCTTTATTTTTTACCTGGACAGAATTCTTTAACACATATTGATTTTTTGCAATCATATTATCTACAATTTCATTTTGATAATGTGTTAATAAAGGATGCATCATCATACCAAATAACAGCATAATATTGGCAAACAAAATACCAACAAATAAAGTTATGTAATTACCTTTGTTTTGTAAAATTATTCTCAAACGGAATCTTGTAATAAACTTGAAGTTGGGTAATTTTAAAGCCTTTTTATTTTTCTTTCTTGTTAAATCCTTTCTGATAAACTTAAGTGGACTTATGGAAAGTTTAGACATTAATGTAATAAAATTAATTACAAGCATAATTATCAAAGGAACAACCGTAGTTAAAATAAACGCTTCTGCATTCCAAATTGTCTTATATTTTGTAAGACTGTAACTTCCATAATACATTCCTGCCGCAACATTTTTAAATATTGTATAGCCCAAAACATTTCCAATAATTGCAGCTATAAGCGAAATTATAATTGGAAGTGCCATATAATGTACTACCAACTGTTTCTTTGAATAGCCCATGGCTCTAAGTGTACCTATGGAAGTTGCTTCATTTACAATTGTATGATTAATTGTAACAGCAAATACAAATGCTAAAATTACAATTAAAATATATAAAAGCACAATCATCATAGAATGATCACTACCTATATCATCGCCTGTAAAATTAATAGCCGAATTTGTATATCTTGGTACATATTCATTAATTTCATTTCCGTTAGCATAAACTACTTTTGATATTTCCTTAACTAACTTGTCCGATTTCTTCTTTTCGTTTTTTTCATTTGCAGGTTCATTATTGTATTTCCATGCATAATCATAAAATGTATTTTTGTCAATGGCATCAAACTGTTCATCTGTAACAATTGCCACGCCAAACAACACAGCATCAAACATAAGATCTGTATTATTTGAAAATAGTGCACTGTAATCTGACAACGCAACTAAACCTGTAACTTTGTATTTTTCTTTTGAAAAACCAACTGTATCGCCTATTTTGATTTTATTGTTATCCGCAAACATTCTATCAAGAGCTATTTCGTTATTTTTCTTAGGAAGTTCACCATCCATTATGCAGATTTTATTTATATCTTTTCTGTTTTTAAACAAACGTAAAGTTGCTTTTTCACTTCCTGATAGTTTTTTGTCACTTTGTAACTCTTTATAAAAATTTTTATATATTTTTATATTATTTTTTTCTATTTCTTTTTTATCACTATCTGACAAATCATTTTTTAAAACAAAATGACCATTTTCAATATTGTATTTTTCGAAACTGTCATCATAAGTTTTCTTCATGCTTGAACCGGCAACAAGGAAACCTGATATGAAACCGATTGTTAATGTCATAAAAAGAAATATTGCTATATATTTTCCAAGTTCACTTTTCAACTCTCTTGGTAATCTTTTCAGTAAAGGACTTCTCATACCAATCACCCCCTACCAGTCAAGATCTTTAGCAGATATTTTATTTTCATTTTCAACTATTTTTCTTATTTGTCCATCTTTTAATTTAATGATTTTATCTGCCATATTTTTTATTGCATCATTATGTGTAACCATGATAATTGTATTGCCATATTTTTTGTTTACATCTTCAATTAACTGCAAAATATCTTTTGAAGTATTGTAATCGAGAGCTCCCGTTGGCTCATCACATAATAAAATATCAGGATTTTTTACAATAGCTCTTCCAATGGCTGTTCTTTGTTGCTGACCACCGGATAACTGATTTGGTAACTTATTTCTGTGTTCATATAAGCCTAAAGTATTAAGAAGTTCATCAATATCTAAAGGATTGTCACTTAAATATGCACCTACTTCAATATTTTCTTTTACATTCAAATTAGGAATAAGATTATACATTTGAAAAATATAGCCAAGGTGTTTTCTTCTGTAATTCGTTAATTCACCTTCGCTCATATTTGAAGTTTTTTCTCCATTAATTGCTACATATCCTTCATCGCCGTTATCTATACCTCCTATTATGTTAAGAAGTGTAGATTTACCTGAACCTGAAGGTCCTAACATTACACAGATTTCACCTTTAGCTACATTAAAATCAATTTCTTTTAAAACTTCTACAGAGTTCTCTCCCTGTCCAAAACTTTTCTTTAATTTTTTTACCTCTAAAAACACAATAAAAATCTGATTATCCGCTAAAATACAGTATCTATCAGCATTTTCAAGGAAACAAACTCATCAATTTACTACTTATTTACTACCAACGAATGAGCCTTGATACGCAAGTTTTCCTAGATATGCAAAGATATGGTACAGCACATCAGTATTGAAACAAGAAAAAATTGAATATTTCATAGACTATGGAACGCCTAAAATGACGTTCCTTTTCTATTTTCAGCCGTTCTTATTGGACGGCTATTTTATTACCCAAAATGAAAGGAGCATTAGATTTATGAAAAAGATATTAAAACGATTGTGTACGGGCTTCTTAGCTCTTGCAACTGTCGTTACTGCTTTACCGACTACACCCGTTCATGCAGAAAGTAAGCAATACTGGACGGAAAGTGCAGAGCGTGTCGGTATCATTGAAAAAGTAATGAATGACGGTTCTATTGGTTCTACATTCAATGAGGGCATGATGAAAGTTGAGGGCGAAACTGCCTATTGTATCGACATCAATACAGATTTTAAGAATGGCTACAAGACCAGAGCTGACGCAAGCTCACGCATGAGTGCCGACCAGATTTCAGATGTGGCGTTATCCTTAGAATATGTCAAACAGTATGGCGAAGCCCACAAGGAACTGAACTACAAACAAGTTTATCTATTGGAACAATGTGTAGTCTGGCAGAGATTGAGCGTACATCTCGGCTGGCAATGTGATAACGTGCGAGCTTCTTATGATGAAATTCCAAAGGCAACGCAGGACGAAGTTTTCTCTGGTGCAAGAGCCTTTGTCAAAGAAAATAAAGGACGCTATGAATGTGGAGGTTATATCTACTCTGGCGAGGGACAGGAATTAGGGCAATTCTGGGCGAAGTTGAATGTCGGAAATGCTACACTTCAAAAGACTTCCAGTAATACCGGCATTACAGACGGTAACGAAAATTACTCTATTGCTGGTGCAACATACGGTGTCTTTGCTGATAAGGACTGCACAAAACAGCTTGCCACCCTTACGACTGATAAAAACGGAAATACAGATGTTGTAGAGGTAAAAGCAGGCACAATCTATATCAAGGAATTATCCGCACCAGCAGGATATAAGGTAGATAAAACTGTATATTCCTTAAAGGTTGAAGCTGGAAAGACAGCGACTTTGAAAGTATCTGATACGCCAAAAGTAACGGACACTTTGATTGAGCTTTTCAAGATTGACATGGAAACACAGAAAAACAATCCGCAAGGGAACGCTTCTCTAGCAGGCGCGGAATTTACATGGAAGTATTATGCTGGCTTCTATAATAAAGACAATCTCCCTGCCGAAGCTACTCGTACATGGGTTACAAAGACAATCGCTGAAACAGACAGCGACGGGACAGCCCACTACATTACAAAATTAGCGGACGCATACAAGGTATCTGGCGACAGCTTCTATATGCAGGACAGCAAAGCGGTTCTTCCACTTGGGACGCTAACCGTAGAAGAAACAAAAGCTCCAAACGGCTACTTGTTAGAGGGTGCATATATGCAGGCTGGCGATAAGTCCGAACAGATAAAAGGCTTATATGTAACACAGATTACCGAGGACGGCGACCTTGCCGTATTATCTGGAAGTAACCAGTTTTCCGTATCAGACAAGGTTATCCGTGGCGGTGTCAAAATTCAGAAACGAGATTTAGAAACGGGCGATACCAAACCACAAGGAAGTGCCACTTTGAAAGATACTGCCTTTGACATCATTTCCTTAAATGATAATGCGGTATTGGTTGAGGGCAAGCTCTACAAGAAAAATGAAGTCGTAAAGACTATTCATACAAACCTTGAGGGTGTCGCTTCCACTTCTGCTGACCTTTTACCTTATGGAAATTTCAGTATCGCTGAAAGTGAAGCTCCAAACGGATATTTGACAGACGGTGCAAAACCGATTGATTTTGCAATCACAGAAAACGGAAAAATCGTGGACTTAATCGACGAAGCCCATTCTATCTATAATCAGATTAAGCGTGGCGATATTGAGGGCGTAAAAATCGGTGCAGGCACACACAAGCGTCTTGCTGATGTTCCCTTTAGGATCACAAGCAAGACGACGGGCGAAAATCATGTGGTGGTAACTGATGATAACGGGCAATTCTCCACTTCTGCTGACTGGGCTTCTCACAAGCACAATACTAACGCAGGCAAGACCAGCGAGGACGGTGTGTGGTTTGGAACTTCTGAACCAGACGACAGCAAAGGTGCATTGCCTTATGATACCTACATCATTGAAGAAATGCGTTGCAACAGTAACAAAGGCTTTGAACTTATCCCACCTTTTGAAATCGTGGTATCAAGAAATAATCTTGTGATTGATTTAGGGACTTTGACTGATGAATACGAAAAAGAAATCTCTATCCATACCACAGCAACCAGCAAGGACGGCGAAAAGACTATCCTTGCAGGAAAAGAGGTTACGATTGTTGATACTGTCAAATTAGACGGACTTACAAAAGGCACAAAATACCAGCTCAAAGGTTGGCAGATGTTAAAGGAAGAAAACGCCGAGCTTATCATTGACGGGAAACGTGTAGAAAACGATTATACCTTTGTCGCTGATGATGAAGAAATGAAAGTGGAAATTTCCTATACATTCAACGCGTCTGCTTTAGGTGGCAAGAACCTTGTTACCTTTGAGGAATTGTATGATTTAAGCAATCCAGACGAACCCGTAAAAGTTGCGGAACACAAGGACATTGAGGACGACGGGCAGACGGTACTTATCACAGAGCGTATCATCAAAATTCATACGACTGCTACCGATAAGGACGGCAACAAAGAGATTGAAGCAGGAAAAGACGTTACAATCATTGATACCGTAACCTTAGAGGGCTTAGAAGTCGGTACACAGTACAAACTTGTGGGCTGGCAGATGTTGAAAGAAGAAAATGCAGAGTTTCTTATCAATGGAAAACGTGTGGAAAGTGATTACACCTTTACTGCTGACAGCGAAAACATGAAAGTGGAAGTTGTCTTTACCTTTGACGCTACTTCCCTTGACGGAAAACAGCTTGTAACTTTTGAGGAATTATACGATTTAAGCAATCCAGACGAGCCGAAGAAAGTTACCGAGCATAAGGATATTGAGGACGAGGGACAGACGATTACTTTTAAGGAAAAGCCAGAAGAACCAGAGAAACCCGAAACACCACCGACACCGGAAAAGCCTAACAGACCTAGCGACAGTCCAAAAACGGGCGACAGTACAAATGTAATGGCATTTATCGTGATGTTGCTTGCGTCTGCTGGTGGACTGGCTGGAACATATCTTTACAAACTCCGTAAAATGAAAAAATCATAAGGCGGTAACGGTATGATGAAAGAAAAATCACGTTCTCCGCCGAAGCGGTCAAACGGCAGATTTTTGCTTATTCTGGCTTGTCTGCCAACAACCTGCAAGAACACGGATAGTCAAGGGTGCGTAAGCATTGATTTTACCCTTTACTATCTGTGGGATTGCTGGTACTTCCCAAACCGCTAGAATAAGAAATCACAATCAATTAACTTATCAATTATCAAAATAGAAAGAAACGAGGTAAAACAATATGGAAATGAAATATGTCGTGCCAGATATGGCACAGTCTTTTGGAACTCTTGAATTTGCAGGGGAAAGCGAGCCTATCTTTGAAAGAGATAAAAACAATCGCAAGGTCATAGCCAGACGAAGCTATAACCTTTATTCTGACATACAGAAAGGCGAAAATGTTGTGGTGGAAATTCCTGTGCAGGCTGGCGAAAAGCATTTCAAGTATGAGCAGAAAGTAAAACTTGTCAATCCGAAGTTATACGGCAGAGGTTACGCAATCGGGGATATGGGACATACCGATTATGTATTAGTTGCTGATGATATTGTAGCAGTTGAAGAAAAGTAAAGGAGTGGAAAATTTATGAGATTATCAAACGGGTTTGTTATTGACAAAGAGAAAACATTTGGAGAATTAAAATTTACAGCGGTGCGTGATGTGTTCTTGCAGAACGAGGACGGGACACCGAGTACTCAACTGAAAAAGCGTATCTATGATTTGAAGTGCAGTCTGCATGGTGGAATTATCCCCGTATCTGTACCACCAGAAGTACCGTTAAGGGAATTTCCTTACAATGCAGTTGTGGAGCTTGTCAATCCAGTAGCCGATACGGTATCAAGAAAAACCTATACGGGTGCAGATGTGGACTGGTATGTAAAGGCAGAGGATATTGTATTGAAGAATAAAAGCAACCAGAACGCAGGCAATACACAGAACCATACACCGCAGGGACAACCGAAAAAATAGACTTGCTGAATAGATTTTCGTTGTAGAGGATATACGGAACTGTTATAATATGGGTATGAAGAAAGCGACAAATTAAAATTTTTAGGGAGTGAGAATAGTATATGGACAGTTGGTTTACCGTCGAACAAATAGACCAAGATACATTCGTCATCAGCGAATACAAACACTGGGAAGAAACACATTGTTATCTATTGTGTGGGACAAAAAGAGCCATTCTGATTGATACAGGTTTAGGTGTTTCCAACATCAGAGAGGTTATTGATGGATTGACGAAACTGCCCGTTACAGTAATCACTACTCATGTTCATTGGGATCATATCGGTGGACATAAATATTTTCGGTCTATTGCAGTTCATGAAGCAGAAAAAGAATGGCTATCGGTCAAATTCCCTATACCTTTGCAAGTGGTAAAAAACAATATTATGTGCAATCCATGTGATTTCCCCTCGGATTTTAAGGTAGAGAAATATCAGATTTTTCAAGGGGTTCCGCAAATGATTTTACATGATGAAGATTGTATTGACTTAGGGAACAGAAAGTTGGTAGTTATTCACACGCCCGGTCATTCTCCCGGACATTGTTGTTTCTATGAAGCGGATAGAAAATATCTGTATTCCGGCGATTTGATATATAGCGGTTGCCTTGATGCTTTTTATCCATCAACAAACCCACAAGAATTTTGGAAGTCTGTTAGAAAAATTCAATCTTTAAAGATAAGTCGAATTTTGCCAGGACATCATCATTTATCTATTCCAGTTACTATAATTGACAAGATAGAGACAGCTTTTCACAACTTGTCAAATGAAGGGAAATTAAAACAAGGGAATGGTATATTCAGCTATGAGGGGTTTCAAATCCATATCTGAAATGCAATCTTAGTTTTACAATTTTATATCCCTACACACAAAGCAGTTAGTCTTAGGATTGACTGCTTTTTTCATACCCAGAAAGGAGTGATTGATTTATGCGTATGATTTGGAACAAAGGACACCGTATCAGAGCCAGCGACAAGCACCTTGTTTATCATTTTTCCATAGAGACGCTTCTGTTTGTGTTCGTGGCAGTTCTCCTGCTACTGAATAGCAAACAGCTCATGCGTACCGACTGGGAGCATTTCAGCTTGTTAGAAAACGGCTTGACGCTTTCCCCTTACAACTTCATAACCATATTGATAGCGACTGGTGTTTGTGCATTGGTCGCTTTTGGGTATTACCGCTTCTGTTACGACAGTTTCAAGAAGCTACTGCACCGTCAAAAGCTGGCAAGAATGATACTGGAAAATAAGTGGTATGAAGCCGATACCGTACAAGACAGCGGTTTTTTTACTGACCTGCAAAGCAGATCAAGGGAAAAAATCGTCTGGTTTCCAAAGATTTATTATCAAATGGAAAAAGGACTTCTTCATATCCGCTGTGAAATTACGCTGGGAAAATATCAAGACCAGCTTTTACGGTTGGAGGATAAGTTGGAAAGTGGCTTGTATTGTGAGCTGACAGACAAGACCCTGCATGACGGTTATATCGAATATACCCTACTTTATGATATGATAGCGAACCGCATTACCATTGATGAAGTACGGGCAGAGAACGGCTGTCTTAGACTGATGAAAAATCTTGTCTGGGAATATGACGCACTTCCACACGCCCTTATCGCTGGTGGAACGGGTGGCGGTAAAACTTATTTTCTGCTGACGCTCATTGAAGCCCTACTGCATACCAACGCTGTCCTTTACATCTTAGACCCGAAAAATGCGGACTTAGCAGACTTAGGAACAGTCATGGGAAATGTGTATCATACCAAAGAAGAAATGATTGATTGTGTCAATGCCTTTTATGAGGGCATGGTACAACGAAGCGAGGAAATGAAGCGACACCCGAACTATAAGACGGGCGAAAACTACGCCTATCTGGGACTGCCACCCTGCTTTCTTATCTTTGATGAATATGTGGCGTTTTTTGAAATGCTGGGGACAAAAGAAAGCGTGAGCTTACTTAGCCAGCTAAAGAAAATCGTTATGTTAGGGCGACAAGCAGGTTATTTCCTTATTGTCGCCTGCCAGCGCCCAGACGCAAAGTATTTCTCGGACGGGATAAGGGATAACTTTAATTTCCGTGTGGGATTGGGGCGTATCAGCGAATTAGGCTACGGTATGCTGTTCGGTTCAGATGTGAAAAAGCAGTTTTTCCAGAAGCGTATCAAGGGGCGTGGCTATTGTGATGTGGGAACAAGTGTTATCAGCGAATTTTACACGCCTTTAGTCCCGAAAGGACATGATTTTTTGCAGACTATCGGCTCTCTTGCACAAGCAAGGCAGGACGGGACGGCGACGTGCGAAGCGAAAGGCGACGGCACGGACTAGCCGTTGCTGGTGTGGCGTAAGCCACGCCAGCAGGTAAAACCCCTCGGTATCTAACAGAGGGGTACGTTTGCAAATAGACAATAGACGAAAAACACAGGAAACATAAGGCTTATCGCATGGTTTCCTAGCAAAAATCGGCTGTGAAGTCGCCTTAAAAAACTTCACACTTGACAGATTGGGGGTATGGTTCTGAATGAAGAACAATGGATAAAAGAATTACGGGAAAAACGGATTGCTTACGGTATCTCACAAGGCAGGCTGGCGGTGGCGTCTGGTATCACAAGAGAATATCTCAACAAGATAGAAAGCGGAAAAATGAAGCCGTCAAAGGAACTTCTGAATACTCTGCATAAAGAACTGGCAAAGTTCAATCCAGAAGCACCGCTTACCATGCTGTTTGATTATGTGAAAATTCGTTTTCCCACGCTGGATATACAGCACATCATCAAAGATATATTAAAACTGAATATCAACTATATGCTCCATGAAAATTACGGGCGTTACAGTTATACGGAGCATTACTCTTTAGGGGACATCTTTATCTATACGTCGGCTGACGAAGAAAAAGGTGTCCTTTTAGAGTTAAAGGGGCGTGGTTGCAGGCAGTTTGAAAGTTACCTGCTGGCACAGCAAAGAAGCTGGTATGACTTTCTTATGGACGCACTTATAGACGGTGGCGTGATGAAGCGTATCGACCTTGCTATCAACGACCATACGGGTATTTTGGATATTCCAGAGCTTGCGGAAAAATGCAGGAAACGGGAATATATCGGAAAGTCCAGAAGCTATAAGTTTTACCAGTCGGGCGAGCTTATCAAGCACAGAGAGGACGACAGAGAATATATGGGGCGTACCCTTTATCTTGGGTCGCTGAAATCAGATGTGTATTTCTGTATCTATGAAAAGGACTATGAGCAGTACGTCAAGTTAGGGACACCTCTGGAAGAAGCCGACATTATCAACCGTTTTGAAATACGGCTTCGCAATGAACGAGCCTATTATGCGGTACGAGATTTACTGACCTATTATGACGCAGAACAGACCGCTTTTTCTATCATCAATCAGTATGTGCGGTTTGTTGATGAAGAACCCGACAAGCGAAAAAATGACTGGAAGCTCAATGACCGCTGGGCTTGGTTTATCGGCGATAACAGACAGAGCTTGAAGCTGACGACAAAACCAGAGCCTTACACCTTAGACCGCACATTGCGGTGGGTACAACGGCAGGTAGCACCGACCTTAAAAATGCTGAAAAAGATTGATAAGGGAAACGGTACAGACTACATGGAAACAATCGAACAGCAGGCAAAGCTCACAGAAAAGCATGAAATGATAATCAAACAGCAGACGACCCCTGCAAAAGATTTAGTAGAAAGTTAGGAGTGATAAAAAATGTGGGTATTATTAAAAGACTTCCTGCTGGTATCTATGGGAATGGGTATCGGCGTAGTCTTGATGTGTATTTTGAATGTCGGCAAAGAAGCTGACTATGAAATGGAACAATTAAAAGAAAGCGAGGACAATTAAATGAATTTCGGACAAAATTTATATCAATGGTTTTTATCAAACGCACAGAGCTTAGTGCTTATGGCGATTGTGGTTATCGGTATCTACTTAGGGTTCAAGCGTGAGTTTTCAAAGCTCATTGGCTTCTTGGTAGTTGCCTTGATTGCTGTCGGCTTGGTATTCAATGCCGGCGGTGTGAAAGATGTACTGTTAGAGCTGTTCAACAAGATTATCGGTGCATAAAATTTTATTGTAGTGCTAATATGTGAGTGATATAATATGGATATGAAGAAAACGACAAATATGAATTTGAACTTAGGAGGAAAACTATTGTGTCAAATATAAAACTAAGAAATACATATAAGTCTTATACAGCGATATTTGTAATTGGTATATTAGTAGGGTGTATATGTAGACTGTTAGATTATTTTCCCGCAGATACACTATGGAGTTTTTCATCACCTCAAACATTGTTTGGTTTTTGGATTATTACCAATACTATCATCGTTATGTTAAGCACCTCAAATATTTGTGCAGGAATTAGTTCGTTCTTGTATATGTTTGGAATGACATTAAGTTTTTATGCTTTACAAGCAATATTAGGAATGTTTATACCTATGTTTTCCGGCGGATTCCGCTTTGGGCTATTCATATTGTTTACTGTTTGGTCAATCGCTTGTGCAATAGCAGCATTTATTCTGTACTATTGGAATAGGGAACATATTTTTAGTTCAGTATTATATTCTTTACCAGTAGGAGCATTATTTGCTGAAACAATAGCAGTTTTTATTTATTTTTTGGAACATCAAACATTCCTATTTCAGTTGTTAATGGATATTATAGGAGCTGTTGTGTTTACCATAATATTTTTCAAAAAAGTAAACTATAGAAAAATGTATATTGTCGGAATTGTATTAAGTACTTTGGTATTTTATTATATTTTTCCATGGTAGTTTATATTGATAAATCCCAGTTTGACAATTTCATATCCATACACACAAAGCAGTTAGTCTTAGGATTGACTGCTTTTTTCTTACCTAAATTTTAGATTGGAGTGATGAAATGAGCGATATTTTTAAGGATATGCAGACGAAAGTCGGCTGTGATTATATTTCCGACCTGCCCTCTTACAAGCGTAAGGTGTGGCAGGAAATGAAACGACTGAACCCTGCCGATTATGAAGAAAGACAGTTAGAAGATTTTTCTAAATATGTGTTTGGTATGTCGTACCAGACCTTACAAGATGTGATGAAACAACAGAAAGGACGTGAGGAACAATGCAGGAAACAAGGGTGCTGGTGGAAACGAAAGGAACAACTGGCGAAGAAACAACATCATACTGGTTTGACCTGCCGATAGATGTTGCAGAGTTTGAAGAAAAGTTAGGTGTCGGTGCAGAAAGTGGGGATTACCGCATTATCGAAAAGGTACTGCCCTTTGCTGATGAAGTCCACGAACATACAAGCGTGTACCAGCTCAACGAATTAGATTTTATGTACCGCCAGCTTTCAAGCGATATGCAGGAAGAATATGTATCACTTCTTACCGTGTATGAAAATTTAGAAGCACTTTATATTTGCAGGAACGTGATTACGGTTTATCCCGACTGCAAAAGCATGATAGATGTTGCAAGGCAAAAGCTGATGAACGACCCGACATTTAAGCATTTATCCGAGGACTGTCAAGAATATTACTTTGACTTTGAAGCCTACGCTTCTCACTTGCAGGAACACGGGAAATTTTTAGTAACAGAACACGGTATCTTTGAACTGCCAGAGTAGGAAATGAGGTGGTGCTTATGATTGATGATATGGCGGTTTATATTGCTAATCTTGGCAAATACAATGAGGGCTATTTAGTCGGTGCTTGGTTCACGTTCCCCATTGACGAGGAAGATGTGAAAGAAAAAATCGGCTTGAATGAACAGTATGAGGAATACGCTATCCATGATACCGACAACTTTCCCATTGCGATTGGCGAGTATGTTTCCATTGAAGAACTCAATGAGATGTATGAAATGATAGAGGAACTTCCCGACTATATTGTAGAGTGTCTGGACGAATTTATCAGCCACTACGGGACGCTGGAAGAAGTCGTGGAACACAAGGACGATATTTATTATTATCCCGACTGTGAAACTATGACAGACGTTGCCTATTACTACATAGACGAATTGCAGGCACTTGGGGACATTCCACCCAGCTTACAGAATTACATTGACTATGAAGCCTACGGGCGAGATTTGGATATGGGCGGTTGCTTTATTGAAACAAGCCGAGGTATGTGCGAGATACCATATTAACGCTGGAAGATCAGCGACAAGCATTGTTGTTACTGACAGCGTATTTCTCTTTAAGGGACAGTCTGAAAATGGCTGTCCTTTTCTATTTAGAAACTTACGAAAGGAGCTGAAAGAACTTGAAAAAGATTAAATCTTATACGGGTATCTGGAACGTGGAAAAAGTCTTGTATGCAATCAATGACTTTAACTTACCCTTTCCCGTTACCTTTACACAGATTACATGGTTTGTGATTACGGAATTTCTCATTATTCTGTTTGGGGATATTCCCCCACTTTCCATGATTGAGGGAGCATTTCTCAAATACTTTGGTATTCCCGTTGCTCTCACATGGTTTATGTCGCAGAAAACCTTTGACGGAAAGAAGCCGTACAGCTTTTTGAAATCACAGATAACCTATGCCCTGCGACCGAAAATCACTTATGCAGGAAAAGCCGTAAAACTGCATAAGCAGATACTCAATGAAACAATCACGGCAGTAAGGAGTGTGAACTATGTTCCCGATAAAATATATTGACAATAACCTTGTCTGGAATAAGGACAATGAGGTGTTTGCTTATTATGAGCTGATACCATACAACTATTCTTTCCTATCCGCAGAGCAGAAATTTATCGTGCATGACAGTTTCCGACAGCTTATCGCACAGTCCCGTGAGGGAAAAATTCATGCGTTGCAGATTGCAACGGAAAGCTCAATACGAAGTATGCAGGAGCAGTCAAAGAAGCTGGTTACGGGGAAATTAAAGGAAGTTGCCTGCCAGAAGATAGACGAACAGACCGAAGCGTTAGTATCAATGATTGGGGACAATCAAGTGGACTACCGCTTTTTTCTTGGCTTTAAGCTCATGGTTACGGAAGAACAGCTCAATCTGAAGAACATCAAAAAATCGGCGTGGCTGACATTCAAGGAATTTCTCCATGAAGTGAACCACACGCTGATGAATGACTTTGTTTCCATGCCGAATGATGAAATCAACCGTTATATGAAAATGGAAAAGTTGCTGGAAAATAAAATCTCCCGTCGCTTTAAGGTGCGTCGCTTGGAAATCCATGATTTTGGGTATCTCATGGAACATCTTTACGGCAGGGACGGTATCGCCTATGAAGATTATGAGTACCAGCTACCAAAGAAGAAATTACAGAAAGAAACGCTGATAAAATACTACGACCTTATCCGTCCGACAAGGTGTGTGATTGAGGAAAGCCAGCGGTATTTGCGATTGGAACATGAGGACAGGGAAAGCTATGTGTCCTACTTTACCGTCAATGCGATTGTTGGCGAGCTTGATTTTCCGTCGTCTGAAATCTTCTATTTCCAGCAACAGCAATTCACATTCCCCGTTGATACTTCTATGAATGTAGAAATCGTGGAGAACCGTAAAGCATTAACAACCGTCCGCAACAAGAAAAAGGAATTGAAAGACCTTGACAATCACGCTTATCAAGCAGGAAGTGAAACAAGCTCAAATGTGGTGGACGCATTAGACAGCGTGGATGAGCTGGAAACGGACTTAGACCAGACAAAAGAAAGTATGTATAAGCTCTCTTATGTAGTGCGTGTATCGGCTGATGATTTGGACGAATTAAAACGCCGTTGTGATGAAGTCAAAGATTTTTACGACGACCTCAATGTAAAGCTGGTGCGTCCTGCTGGGGATATGCTGGGGCTTCATTCTGAATTTCTTCCTGCCAGCAAGCGATATATCAATGACTACGTGCAGTATGTAAAATCAGATTTCTTGGCAGGTCTTGGTTTTGGTGCGACCCAGCAGTTAGGGGAAACTACGGGTATCTATATGGGCTATTCCGTTGATACGGGAAGAAATGTGTACCTGCAACCGTCGTTAGCTTCGCAGGGTGTAAAAGGTACAGTAACAAACGCTCTTGCTTCTGCTTTTGTCGGTTCGCTTGGCGGTGGAAAGTCATTCTGCAACAATCTTCTGGTATATTATGCGGTGCTGTTTGGCGGTCAAGCAGTCATTTTAGACCCCAAAGCTGAGAGGGGCAACTGGAAAGAAACGCTCCCAGAAATCGCCCATGAAATCAATATCGTAAACCTTACCAGCGACAAGGACAATGCAGGACTTCTTGACCCGTTCGTGATTATGAAGAATGTAAAAGACGCTGAAAGTCTGGCAATCGACATCTTAACATTCCTTACGGGTATTTCCTCTAGGGACGGCGAAAAATTCCCTGTACTTCGTAAGGCGGTACGCTCCGTTACCCAGAGCGACAGTCGGGGCTTGCTCCATGTGATAGACGAGCTACGCCGTGAAGATACACCCATATCAAGAAATATCGCAGAACATATCGACAGCTTCACGGACTACGACTTTGCACACCTGCTGTTTTCAGACGGTACGGTGGAAAATGCAATCAGTCTGGATAACCAACTCAATATCATTCAAGTAGCGGACTTAGTATTACCAGATAAGGATACAACATTTGAGGAATACACGACCATTGAATTATTGTCGGTGTCTATGCTGATTGTGATTAGTACCTTTGCCCTTGATTTTATCCATTCAGACAGAAGCATTTTTAAGATTGTAGACCTTGACGAAGCGTGGGCGTTCTTAAATGTGGCACAAGGCGAAACTTTATCAAATAAGCTGGTGCGTGCTGGACGAGCTATGCAGGCAGGCGTCTATTTTGTTACACAATCTTCTGGCGACGTGTCAAAGGAAAGTCTGAAAAACAATATCGGCTTGAAGTTTGCCTTTCGTTCTACTGACATCAACGAGATAAAGCAGACCTTAGAATTTTTCGGTATCGACAAGGACGACGAGAACAACCAGAAACGCTTGCGTGATTTGGAGAACGGACAATGCTTATTGCAGGACTTATACGGGCGTGTCGGTGTGGTGCAGATACACCCAGTCTTTGAAGAACTGCTACACGCCTTTGATACCAGACCGCCCGTACAGAGAAATGAGGTGGAGTGATGAAAGAAAGGATAAAAGGTGCGTTCACAAAAAGGAAGATACTTCACTTTCTCAAAATGGCTCTGTTTGTCGTGGCACTCTCCCTTATCCTGCTCTCACTTCTGGGGACGGTGGCTCATGCGACGGGGCTTGTGGACGATACCATAAACGCAGAAAATCTTTACTCAAAATATCCGCTGTCGAATTACCAGCTTGATTTTTATGTGGATAATAGCTGGTCGTGGTTGCCATGGAACTGGCTGGACGGTATCGGAAAATCGGTGCAGTACGGACTTTACTGCATTACCAATTTTGTCTGGACGATAAGCCTTTATTTAAGCAATGCTACGGGCTATGTGGTGCAGGAAGCATACAAACTTGATTTTATTAACGATATGGCAGACAGTATCGGACAAAGCATACAGACCCTTGCAGGCGTTACCGAGAACGGCTTTTCTTCTACGGGCTTCTATGTCGGTTTCCTGCTTCTCATTATCTTAATAGTGGGACTTTATGTTGCCTATACGGGACTTATCAAACGCGAAACCAGCAAGGCACTTCACGCTGTTATTAACTTTGTGGTGGTGTTCGTGTTGTCCGCTTCCTTTATTGCCTACGCTCCCGATTACATCAAGAAGATAAATGAATTTTCATCAGACATCAGTACCGCTTCTTTGGACTTGGGAACAAAAATCATGCTCCCCAACTCTGACAGCGAGGGCAAGGACAGCGTGGACTTGATACGGGACAGCTTGTTTTCCATTCAAGTGGAACAGCCGTGGCTCTTGCTTCAATTTGGTAACAGCAACGCAGAGGAAATCGGGACAGACCGTGTAGAAGCTCTGGTATCAGTAAGTCCAGAGGACGAGGACGGCAAGACCAGAGAGGAAGTCGTGAAAACAGAAATCGAGGACAATGACAACAACAATCTGACGATACCGCAGGTCGTAAACCGTTTAGGTATGGTGTTCTTCCTGCTATTCTTTAACTTAGGTATCACGATATTTGTATTCTTGCTTACGGGTATGATGTTGTTCAGCCAGATACTCTTTATTATCTTTGCAATGTTTTTACCTATCAGCTTTCTACTTTCCATGATACCGAGCTATGAAAGCATGGCAAAGCAGGCAATCGTGAGGGTATTTAATACCATAATGACACGGGCAGGAATAACGCTCATTGTAACGGTGGCGTTCAGCATTTCCAGTATGTTTTATAACATCTCCACAGACTACCCGTTCTTTATGGTGGCGTTCTTGCAGATAGTGTGTTTTGCTGGTATCTATATGAAACTGGGCGACTTAATGAGTATGTTCTCACTTAATGCTGGCGACAGTCAAAACATGGGACGAAGAATTTTCCGCAGACCGTATCTGTTTATGCGACATAGGGCTAGGCGTATGGAACACCGTATTGCAAGGGCGGTAAGTGCTGGCGGTATTTCGGGCGGTGTAGCTGGTGCGGTGGCTGGAAGTGCCGTTGCTGGCAAGAGAGCCGAAAGAAAAAATACGGCTTCTAAAGAAAATCGGGGCAATACCACTTCCAGCATGGGACAGCGTGCAGGCTCAAAGGTGGGTGCTGTCTTAGATACGAAAAATAAAGTGAAAGACAAGGCTAACGCTGTCAAAGAGAATATCAAGGATATGCCGACACAGACCGCTTATGCGGTGTATTCCGCAAAGGAAAAGGCAAAGTCCAGCGTATCAGACTTCAAGCGTGGCATGGTGCAGGAACAGCAGTCCAGACAGACGGGACGCTTGGAAAAGCAGGAACAGCATAGACAGAATATCGCTGACAAACGTATGGAGCTTCAAAAGGCACAAGAAGCAAGACAAAGAAAGACGGACGGATCAGCGACAACGGGAGCTACCCGTCCCCATGAGCGACCAGCCACAGCTTCAACCATTCCAAAGCCGAGTGCGGAAAAAATGCAGGAAGTGAAACGTCCTGCCACAGCGACCACTTCAAAAGCAAGTGAACCAGTCAAGACAAATGTTGTGAAAGAGCGTCCGTTATCTTCTGGTGCTTCTGATAAGAAAGCGACCCAGCCTGCACAGCCAGTACATAGGCAGAATGTAGAAAAAGTAGTATCGCAGGAAACACGCCAGAATTACAAAGCAGAGCGTACTACAAAGAAACAGACCTTTGAACAATCAAAGCGTACAACGGAACATACCGAAAAGAACCGTAACCTTGTAACGAAGAAAGGACAGAAGAAAAAATGAAACTGAAACATATCGCTCTTATTGGCAGTCTGTTTCCTATCCTCTTTTCCATAGTCCTTTTCTTTGGTGTCCTCATTAGTGCGGACAGCGACGACGAGAACAGCAACTTTTCTTCTGGCATTACGGGTATGAATTTATCCGCAGAAGTCTTGAAACATCAGCCTATGGTGGAAAAATACGCCAGAGAAAACGGTATCTCCGAGTATGTCAACGTGCTACTGGCTATCATTCAAGTAGAAAGTGGCGGTACGGCAGAAGATGTTATGCAGAGTTCAGAAAGTCTTGGTTTACCGCCCAACTCTTTAGATACGGAAAGCTCAATCAAGCAGGGGTGTAAGTATTTTGCGTCCCTGCTTTCTTCCTGTAAAAATCAAGGTATCGACGATTTGAATGTAGCGATACAGTCCTATAACTATGGCGGTGGTTATGTGGGATATGTGGCAGGAAAAGGAAAGAAACACACCTTTAACCTTGCAGAGAGCTTCGCCCGTGAGAAATCGGGTGGAAAGAAAGTAACCTACACCAACCCGATAGCCGTTGCGAAGAACGGGGGTTGGCGGTATCAGTATGGCAATCAATTTTACGTCGAATTAGTCAATCAGTATTTAACTGTTCCGCAGGTATCGGGAGAGCTGGCACAAAAGGTCATGAATGAAGCGTTAAAATATCAAGGCTGGAAATATGTGTATGGCGGTAGCAATCCCAACACTTCTTTTGACTGTTCGGGACTGACGCAATGGTGCTATGGAAAAGCTGGTATCTCCTTACCGAGAACCGCACAAGCACAGTATGACGCAACCCAACATCTTCCACTTTCGCAGGCAAAGGCTGGGGACTTGGTATTTTTCCATTCTACCTATAACGCTGGAAGTTATGTAACACACGTCGGTATTCTTGTTTCGCCGACACAGATGTACCACGCAGGCGACCCGATAGGATATGCAGACCTAAGTAGTAGTTACTGGCAACAGCACTTAATCGGTGCAGGACGAGTAAAACAATAGAAAGTGAGGATTTCATCATGTTTAGAAAGAATAAGAAACAGACAGAAACTATCAAAGAACCCAAAGAAAAAAAGGTGCGTACTTTCAAGGTAGGCACACATAAAAAATCCGTGATTGCATTGTGGGTGGTGCTTATCGCAAGCGTGAGCTTTGGGGCGTATAAGAATTTTACGGCTATCGACCAGCACACGACCCATGAAAAAGAAATCATAGAGCTTCGCTTGCAGGACACCAACGGGATAGAAAATTTTGTGAAGAACTTTGCAAAGCCCTACTACACATGGAGTAACAGCAAAGAAGCGATTGAAGCAAGGACGCAGGCAATCAGCGGTTATCTGACAAAGGAATTGCAGGACTTGAATGTGGATACCATTAGAACCGATATACCGACCAGCTCCACAGTTACAGATGTGATTGTATGGAGTATTGAACAGTCGGGAACGGACACTTTTTCTGCTACCTACGAAGTGGATCAGCAGATAAAAGAGGGAGAACAGACAAGCAATGTGAAAGCAACCTATACCGTAAAAGTCCATGTAGACGCTGACGGGGATATGGTAATCGTTCAGAACCCTACCCTTGCACCAGCAATCGAGAAATCAGATTATGAGCCTAAGACACCAGAAGCAAATGCAAGTGTAGACGCTGATACCGTCAATGACGCTACTGCATTTCTTGAAACATTCTTTAAGCTGTACCCGACAGCCACAGAAAAAGAGCTTGCCTACTATGTATCGGGAAATGTGCTTGAGCCTATCGGCAGGGACTACATTTATGCTGAACTGGTAAACCCTATCTTTACAAAGGACGGGGACAATGTGAAAGTCAAAGTTGCTGTGAAATTCCTTGATAATCAGACAAAGGCTACACAAATATCGCAGTATGAACTTGTGCTACATAAGGATAGCAACTGGAAGATTGTAGGATAATAAAATATGGAAAGTTTGCTTGACATTCTTTACTTGCAGGAGTATCATAAGATTAGAAAAGGAAAGCAAACTTTCCATTTGTTCAAGAAAGGGGTATGTTGTGAAAAATCGTTTAGAAGAATTACGAAAACAAAGAGGTATTAAACAAGAAGATTTAGCGACTGCTCTTGAAGTATCTCGTCAAACAATAGGCTCTTTAGAAAATGGACGCTACAATCCCTCTATTATCTTAGCTTTTAAAATTGCAAGGTACTTTCAAATGAGTATTGAAGAAATATTTATTTATGAGGAGGAAAGCAAATGAAACATAAGATACAAAAAGTTGAATTATTTATCGGTGTAATAATCTTTTTAGGTGGTTTACTAACTTATGGTTTAGGCGTACACCAACTATTGCCCGTACCTCGTCCAGATTTGGTTGTCTATGGTACAACGCTTATTGGAATAATATTGATTTTTATGGGTTGTGATATATTCAGTAAGCCAACAAAAGAAATGCAAATATTAGAAAATGATGAAAGAAATATCGCAATTACTAATGCTTCTCTTGCGAATGCTTATAAAGTAACACTTACATTATTGGTTCTTGTATTATTTGCTCTTGTCTTTATGGGATATATGAGTAAAGTTGTGTTTTTTTCGATAGCAGGAGTTATTGCTATCGGACAAATTACATGGGTTATAACAGCTCGTTATTTAGATAAAAATACGTCTTAATTCTTCAAGTATTTTTAGTTTTTCCTTCTCCATAACTACGCCCCATTCTTTTTTTGTATAGTAATATTGTATCATTAAGAATCACAAATCACAAGTGATTTGTGATTAATCACTTGTGATTTGTGATAAGTGATTTGTGATTAATATATAAAAGCCCTCTTTAAAGGGCTTTTATGTTTATTTTGAAAAAGAGATAAAATCAATATATCCCTTTTCCCCAATTTTTACAACGGCATTGTAGGGCTTTTTCTCTTTGTTTTTGATTCCTTTTACCAGGGTTTCTTTTCCCTCCAGTAATTCTTTTACATTCGTTTTGGTTAGTTTTTTCTTTCTAAAATGTTCAGCTAAAGTAAACTTACATTCAGGATAATTTGAACAACCATAAAACGATTTTTTTAATACAGAAAATGTAGTCTTTTGAAAGGTGGAATTAACAATGAAGAAAAAATTATCATTTATCATTGAGATTATTATAGGTATAATCTTTATATGTTTTGGATATTTCGTTATTGATACTGATTATTACGCTACACTTTTTTACGCAATGGGGTTCGGTTTAGCTTTTGCTTCTGGTGTTCAATTATTGAAAATTTGTTATTATGAAATGCCAAAAAATAAAGAAAAATTACAAAATATAAATAGAGAAAATCACATCAATAATGTTGATGAAAGAAAAATATTTTTAAGAATGAAAGCTGGTTCTTTAGTATATCAGTTAATGACTTTCGTGTACTTGTTTGTTGCTTTTGTACTTGCGTTACTTCATATTGAAGCATGGATTATAGGCATTATATTTGGTTTATTCCTACTGCAAACATTTTTAGGGATTATTCTATATAAGCATTTTGAAAAACATTTCTAAAACATTCAGTAAATTGTGACGAGGTAATACTATGATAGGACTTAAAAAACGAGATATTAAAAAAGCATTGAAAGCTGGTGCAAAAGCTGGCGGTGTGTCATTAGCTGATGTTCGAGCTGATATTGAAGCGACGATTGATGAAGCTATGAACAGCACCGACCCAGAAGTGCAGGAGAATTTCAGAAAGTATTTTGGAAATAAACGCCCTACTCCAGAAGAATATATTTACAAGATTACAAAAAAGACAAAAGTTTAATAGAAATCAAGTGCTGTAAGGGGGCTTGTGTCATGGAAAGTTTTAAGCATAATCTTATACGGTCATACACTACCTAACAGCATTTTATTAACAACTGAATATCTCACAGCTTTAATAGCTCGTACAGACTATATGTTTTGTGCGGGCTTTTTTTGTACCCGAAAAAATTTTTTCATTTTTTTTCAAAATCATGCAACAAATCACACCTTGCTGTACAGATATGGTGCGGAAAGAGGGATAAACACTTTTCACGTCATAACGGAAAGGGGGTGTGATGATATGAAACCGTCGGACTTCCAAAAGACAATACAATGTCAATTTGACTGCAAGCTCAAACGTGTAGTGAAAGGCATTGTCCGTAATTATCGCAAAGAATTAAAGCGACGAAGAAATAAGGAAATTTCCTATTGTGAACTTCCAGAAATCGTCGTAGAAAAGCTGGCAGTCTGGGACGAATACGAAAGCGATTATACCGCCTTTGATGTATGTGGTATTGAGGTTCGTGTCCTTGATGATGATTTAGCAGAAGCGATTAAGTATCTGTCTGAAAAAGACAGAGAAATCTTGTTGATGTATTTCTTCTTAGGCATGAGCGATACAGAAATCGGCGACAGATTAAAGATTAACCGTTCAACGTCGTTCCGCAGTAGGAAGAACTCACTTGAAGAAATCAAGAAAAAATTAAAGGAGAACATGAATGATGAATAACACACGCCCGTCATTTTACCTTATTTCGTCGGCTGTGGACGGCAACGTAAATGCGATTGAAAAGATACTGGCGTTGTATGACCCGTACATATCAAAATGTTGTTTGCGTCCGTTCTACGACAAATATGGTAATGTCTGCATAGTCGTAGACATGGAATTAAAAGGACGTATCAGAGAAGCACTTATCAAAATGATTTTGGACTTTGATATTCCTTTAGAAACCGAAGAATAACAAGCAGTAACCGCAGAGCATGATTTGTTCAATCCCCTCTTTCCTGCTCTGCCCCTGCTTTTACATGAAAGCAACACGCTTTCGCCACAGCTCTTTGACAACTGAATAAAGCAGACAGATACGTTTGTGAGATAGCGAGCCACGGGGACTGTACGCCACGACCTTTTCAAAAGAAAGCGAGCGACCCACGCAGTGATCCGAGAGCGACTGTTGGAAAAGTCGTTTTGCCACGACCTATCCTCACAGAATAATGATACGTCCGCATGGTGCGGTTCTGCCCACAAGAATGGGAATAGTTGAGATACTAACGGAGCTTTCCAAAGCCGTCTGCCTGCTTGTAAAAAATGACACACAGTAAAGGGGGTGCATAGATTATGAACAATACTGATGTGCCTATCTGGGAAAAATATACGCTGACGATTGAAGAAGCGTCCAAATACTTCCGCATTGGCGAAAAGAAATTGCGTAAATTAGCCGAAGAAAATATTGACGCTGGCTGGGTTATCGTGAACGGTAACCGTATTCAGATTAAGCGAAAACAATTTGAAAAAATCATAGATACATTGGACGAAATCTAATGTCATTGAGCCGTAGATATGGTATAATAAATATAGCGTATCACGGCTCATTCCATGACGGAAAGGAGCTTTACACTATGTCTAATGTAAAACGAAAAGACGGTAAAAATCGCAATTTGCGTAATGGAGAGAGCCAGCGAAAAGACGGAAGATACGTTTATAAATATACCGATATATACGGAAAGCCACAATTTGTCTATTCTTGGAAACTTGTACCGACAGACAAGACACCTGCTGGAAAGCGTGATGATATATCGTTGAGGGAAAAAGAAGCACAGATAAAAAAAGACCTTAACGACGGTATCGACACAGTCGGCGGTAAAATGACAGTCTGCCAGCTCTACGACAAGAAGAACAGCCAAAGAAAGAACATCAAAAGGGCTACTGAAAAAGGACGACAGTATCTTATGAACGCTCTGAAAAACGACCCGTTGGGTATGAGGGCGATTGATACTGTGAAGCAATCGGACGCTAAAGAATGGGCTATCAGAATGAGTGAAAAAGGATATGCCTATAAAACGATTGATAACTATAAGCGTTCCTTGAAAGCGTCATTTTACATGGCGATACAAGACGACTGTATCAGAAAGAACCCGTTTGAATTTAAGCTAAGTGATGTTCTGGAAGATGATACGGAGCAGAAAGTTATCCTTACACCAGAGCAGGAAGAACGCCTGCTTGCCTTTATGGAAAAGGATAAGATTTACAGCAAGTATTATGATGAGGTTGTGCTTCTGCTGGAAACGGGACTTCGTATTTCTGAATTTTGCGGACTGACGACGCATATTGATATGCAGAACAGAATACTCAATATAGACCACCAGCTATTGAAAGATAGCGAAATAGGCTACTATATTGAAACACCAAAGACCAAAAACGGAAAACGGGAACTTCCATTGACAGAACGGGCTTATCAAGCAATCCAAAGAATACTAAAGAGCAGAGGAAAAGCACAACCGCTGATTGTAGGTGGTTACAGCAATTTCCTATTCTTAAACCGTGAGGGCTTGCCTAAAGTTGCAGGAAACTATGAGGGTATGGTGCGAGGATTGATTAAGAAATATAACAAGTATCACACGGATAAGTTACCGAACATCACACCACATTCATTCAGGCATACTTATTGTACGAATATGGCAAATAGAGGAATGAACCCAAACACCCTGCAATATCTCATGGGACACGCTAACATAACCATGACACTTGGCTATTACGCACACGGTACATTTCAATCTGCAAAAGCGGAACTGGAAAGACTGGCTTGTTAATATCGGAGCTTATATTTACTACTCATTTACTACTTTTGGTTGCATTTTCATGCTGGTAAATGCCAGCTTATGCAAGGTATCTTCCAAAAAGAAAATACCGATAAAGCCCTAAAATACGGGATATATCGGCATTTACCAACTTATGAAAAGATAATCAGAAATTTAGTAAGTTTTTAGTTTAAAAACATCTTTATTCCTTTCTTAAAACAATCTTCATTAATACTTACATTAAGTTTTCAATTTATTTCTAAAATCTACAACCTTTTATATTATTGGAGTTTATACTTTAAGTTGTATATTTATATAATGGCAATTTGAACCTTTCAATTTTAAATCTTAATCTTATTATCAAAGAAAAAAACTGAATAAGTAACGAACTTTAAATTTCAATTACCTATCCAGTCCTTTTCTAAGTCTTAGTGGCAGCCCCTACATTTACTGCAATCTCCACCACATTGGAGAGATTTTCCACTTTTTTTATCCTTTATCATGCTTCTAACTATTAAACACACAATAACTACTAAAACAGCTAAAACAATAAACGTTCCTACTATTCCATTCATAAAACCCTCTCCTTTCAAGTCGGAAACGAAATGCCCAGTTTCATTTCCATATTTCATAATGATTTACATGGCAAGTCTGCCATTTTTATTAGTATTTTAAAGTTTTACTTTGTTTATAAGGTCTAAATAATAAGTAAATAAATGCGATTATTATTGCAACGGCAACAATTGTACCAAATCCAAATGTTGCTCCTGTAAATAATGAACCGATTTGGAAAATACAAAGTGAAACTAAGTAAGCTAAACCACACTGGTATCCAATTGCAAAGAAGAACCATTTTGTATTGTTCATTTCTCTCTTAATAGCACCCATAGCTGCAAAACATGGAGCACATAATAAGTTGAATACTAAGAATGAGTAAGCTGCAATAGCACTCATGCTATGAGCAAGTGTTCCCCAAACTTCCTGACCGTCTTCTGCGATTTCAGAACCAAATCCGAATAACATACCAAATGTACTAACAACGTTTTCCTTAGCAATAAGACCAGTAACGGCAGCAACTGCCATTTTCCAGTTACCCCATCCAAGAGGTTTGAAGATTGGCGCGATAACACCACCAATTTTTGCTAAAATACTGTCATTTAACTGTGTTTCCATATCAAGCATGCCAAAGTGTCCGTCAAGCCAACCAAAGTTCATTAAGAACCAAAGTAAGATTGTTGAAAGTGTAATAATTGTTCCTGCTTTCTTGATGAATGACCATCCACGTTCCCACATACTTCTTAAAACATTACCTGCTGTTGGTAAATGGTATGCCGGAAGTTCCATTACGAATGGTGCAGGATCTCCTGCGAACATCTTAGTTTTCTTTAAAATAATACCTGATACGATAATTGCTGCAACACCTACAAAATATGAACTTGGAGCTACCCACCAGGCACCATCAAATAACGCACCTGCGATTAACGCAATGATTGGTAATTTAGCACCACATGGAATAAATGTAGTTGTCATAATTGTCATTTTTCTATCTCTGTCATTTTCAATTGTTCTTGAAGCCATTACACCAGGAACACCACAACCACTACCAATAAGCATAGGGATAAATGATTTACCTGATAAACCGAATTTTCTAAAAATTCTGTCCATGATGAACGCTACTCTTGCCATGTAACCACAAGATTCAAGTACAGCTAAGAAGAAGAATAATACTAACATCTGTGGAACAAAACCAAGTACAGCACCAACACCGGCTACAATACCATCAAGGATAAGTCCCTGTAACCAGTCAGCACAGTTAAGCGCTACTAATACTTTTTCAATGGCAGGTGGAATAATCTCACCAAACAATACATCATTTGTCCAGTCAGTTACGATTGTACCAATTGTTGTAACTGAAATATAATATACAACAAACATTACAATTGCAAAAATTGGAAGAGCTGCCCATCTGTTAGTAACAATTCTATCAATTTTGTCAGATGTTGTTAAGTTTTCTTTGCTTGACTTTGTATAGCATCCTTTAATTATTGAAGATATGTATTCATATCTTTCGTTTGTGATAATACTTTCTGTATCATCATCAAATTCTTTTTCTAATGCTTCAATCTGATTGTTTACATTTGGAACAACCTTTAAGTTTTCTGAAATCTTATCATCTTTTTCTAACAACTTAATTGCAAAGAATCTTTTCTGTGCATCAGGTACTTCTGATGATAAAAGAGCTTCAGTTTCATCAATGATTGTTTCAACCTTTTCATTAAATTTATGTGCGATTTTATTTCCCTTCTTGCTTTCAGCAAGTTTAACTGCTTTGTTTGCAAGTTCTTTAATTCCATTTCCTTTCAAAGCAGATATTTCAACAACTTCACAACCTAACTTTTCGCTAAGTTTGTCAATATGAATCTTATCACCTTTCTTTTCAACGATATCCATCATATTAACAGCCATGATTACAGGAATACCAAGTTCCATAATCTGTGTTGAAAGATATAAGTTTCTTTCTATATTTGTACCATCAACAATATTGATGATTGCATCAGGTACCTCGTTAATAAGATAATTTCTAGCCACAACTTCTTCCAAAGTATATGGTGATAAAGAATAAATACCAGGTAAATCCATAAGCTTAACATCTTTATGTCCCTTTAATTTACCTTCTTTTTTTTCTACTGTTACTCCAGGCCAGTTACCTACAAATTGGTTTGATCCTGTTAGGGCATTAAACAAAGTTGTTTTACCACTATTTGGATTACCAGCCAATGCAATTTTAATCGACATTACTATTTTCCTCCCATTGTTTGTCTTTGCTATCTTTCGTTAGTGTTTTCTAACTGTATAGTAAAAAAAATTATTCTACTTCAATCATTTCGGCATCTGCTTTTCTTAAAGATAATTCATAACCTCTAACAGTTACTTCTACAGGATCACCAAGTGGTGCAACTTTTCTAACGTATACTTCCACGCCTTTAGTTATTCCCATATCCATGATTCTTCTTTTTACAGGGCCATCGCCAGTAAGTTTTTTAACTTTAACAGTTTTACCTACTGCTACTTCTCTTAACGTTTTCATAAAAAGCTCCTCTCCTTTATGTATTAATTAAACCATTATCTTATTGGCCATATCTTTGCCAATTGCGACTCTGGATTCTTTTACATTAACAATAACGTTGCCTCCAATTTGAGACACAACAGTAACTTTTGCTCCTTGTACAAAACCTAAGTTTTCAAGGAAGCGTCTAGTTTCTTCTTTTCCACCAACTCTTTTTATTTCATTTTCTTCCCCTGAATTCACCATTGTTAAAGGCATCATAAGTTCCTCTTTTCTCTGTTGCTAATTTTTTACTTTAGTTAGTATAGCCTAACTTGCATTAGATGTCAATAATATTTTTTCGTCCTTACTAATTTTTGTTTGTTATGTATATTCCTTATTGTAAATATAGCAAAAAAACACAATAATACACAAATTGAATTTTGCCTTATTTTTTGATATAATCATTCTTATAAAAGTGAAAAGGAGCTTATTAATGAAAAGTAATGAATCTTCAGAGATGTATTTAGAAACAATTCTTGTTTTAAGTAAACGTCTTCCTGTTGTTCGTTCTGTTGATGTTGCTAATGAACTAGGATTTAAAAAATCAAGTGTCAGCATCGCCATGAAACATCTTCGGGAAAACAACTATATAACTGTAACAGATTCCGGTTTTATATATTTAACTGATGACGGAAAAAGTCTTGCGGAAATGATATATGAACGTCATCAGATTTTAACTGAATGTTTTATAAAACTTGGTGTATCTGAAGATGTTGCTACTGAAGATGCATGTAGAATTGAACATGTTATTAGTCAGGAAACAATTGATGCCATAAAAAAACATATGCATAAATAAAGAAAACGATATATGATTCTTCTATTGTAATAAAGACTTTCATATATCGTTTTTCTTTTTTATTTTGCCGGTGTAATAGTTATATTGTTAACAGATATATTTGTTTTTCTTTTTATAACATCTTCAATCTGTGCTCTTTTCTCATCACTTACTTCTGTGTCTGATAAAATAACATCTGCCTGATTATCATTTATGGTAACTATAATATCGTTAAATCCTTTTGCTTTAAGCAATGTTTCAATATTGTTTTCCATTTCACTGTTTTCAGTAATTTTAACCATTGATTTAACAGCTTTCTTTTTTTCCTTATCGCCTATATCGTTATTGTTAATTACTTCTAACAGTGTTTCTTTGTTTTTAGATCTTGTCTGCTCTCTGTTCAGTTTTGCCTGAACCATATAAGAACTTAATGTGCTTCCATTTGTAAGAACAGCAGCTCCCGGTTCCTCTGTAGTCTCTTCTTCTCTATCCATACTTTCTATGTCTTCATTATTTGTAAGTAAATTATCTTTAGAATAAATTGATTCGTATGTATCATTAGTCACCTTTTTTGATTCATTTTTCTTATCAAGGTTTGCAGAATAATTAAGATATCCTGCCACTGCAATTAACACAGCTAAGAACGTAACAATGAATTGATTTTTCTTTAAGATTTTTTTCATAACTCCTCCTTTTAATCATTACTAATTATAGATATTTTATGAACGGGTATATTAAATAATGCATTAATCATATTTGTTATTTCATTTACTTTTTCAGCATCCTTTAGTCCCTTTGCCGTAACTGCCACACCTTCAATTTGCGGATATATTTCTTTTATAATGTAAGGATATTCTTCCTGACTTCCATTAAAGATAACTGTTGAAACTTTATAAGATTTTTTCTCCCCGGATTCTTGACTTTCCTCTTTATCAACCTGTAAAATTTTTTCATTACCTGATTTGAAAGTAATCATTACATTTACATTTGTAACTCCATCTATACTCTCTATCATATTTATGATTTCTTTTTTAGTTTTGTTCTCATAGCTTTCCTTTGATATGCTTTTTTCTGTGTGTTTGACTGTTTTTTCTTTATTATCTACTTTTTCAAAATATGATGAACCAATTAATAATATGCCTGCAAGTGCCAATAAAATTATTTTTTCTTTTCCTATTTTTTTCAGGTTAGTAAGCTTGTCAATTATTTCCTGTTTCATTTCCATACTTTTCACTTAGCCTCTCTTCTATTTTCTTTTCAAAATCATTTAGCCGGGTGTCTAACTGATTTTTTGCATCTATATTAATATTTTCTGTAATTGTTCTATCCACATTAATATCTTTTTTGGTAATCTTAAAAACCGGAGACAAAACAATTAAAATCAAAAGGATGCCCGCAAAAAATTTAATGTACTTTATGTATCTTTTTTCTGGGAAAATATTCGTAATAATTGTAATTACCAACATAAATATACAAATATTTTTAATATAACTATATATAAATTCCATTTTACCCCTTTCCCGTACACATACATATGATAGCAATACTTATTATAAATAAGAGACTGCAACCGGTTATGACTTTTGCAAGCATTCGCATTCCTATGGACATGGAATTAAAACTGGCAACAATTCTACAATCTGCAATAGGCTGAACCAAAGCAGCCACTATTTGCATTAGAAACGAATATAACTGTATTTTAAGAAAGGGTACAGCGCACAAAACAACAATCACTATAATAGCCGTTGCTCCAATTGCATTTTTTATCAGATTGGCAGAGCCTAAAAATATGCCTGTTATTGCATCTGTACTATTTCCAACAACCGGCACACTTCCTATTACCTTTCTTATGGTTTGATTTTTTGTGCTATCAATTGACGGCAAAATAAGAGCCTGTATTATATTCAATCCTGTTACGATTCCCACAAAAGTTTTCATAAGAAAATTCACTATATTTCCAACCACCACTGCTGTTCTTGACAAAAAGTCTTCCTTTGATATGTTGTTCACTATGCTAACTGCAACATATATTTTAATTAGCGGAATTATTATATGTAGGAAAACAAATTGGGCTACTGATATAATTACCAAACAAAGCTGATAAAAACCTGAAGCAGAAACCTGTCCCATAATTGCCACTGACAAAAAATATGTAGGTACAATTCCATACATAAATTTAAGTAACAACTCAACAAAATCAACGGCTATATTACACAGTTCACTGAAAAGACCAAACATAAATGTAACCGAAACCATATAACATATAAAAAAGCCTGTTTCTGAAATATCATCTTTTGAAAAGACTTTTGCAAAGTTAGTAAAAAAACATGAAACAATTATTGTTAAGAACAATTGCCAAATATTATTAAGAAGATAACCATTATTACCCAGCGTTTTATAATACAGACTCTTAAATATTTCTCCAAAAACCGTAAGAAGCTTTCCTTTTATAATATTGTTTATAATTTCCTTAACACTTATATCTCTGTTGCCGGACTCTCTAAGAATTCTTTGTGGCTCATCAAATTGAAAATCATCCATACTGATAAACGTTTCTTCATTATATGATTTTTCTTTTATATTTTTATCACTACACTTTGCAACATTGCCAACTGACAAAGTAACAGTGATGCACATTATAATTAAAATAATCTTTTTCATAAATCAATTAACCCTAAGATAACATTTTTCCTATTTGTAATATTAACTCTGAAAAAATAGGTAAACTAATAACCAGAATTGATATTTTTCCAAATATCTGAACCTGATTGGATATGGCAACATATCCACAGTCCTTACATATATCTGAAGTAATTTCGCATATAAAGGTTATACCTGTTATTTTTAACAATATTTTAATGTATTCTTTGCTAACATTGGTCAATTCTGATATCTGGTTAAATATATTTATAATGTAAGTAAGTTTTGTAAGCATCATTATAAATATAATTAAACATCCTGTTATGGATAATAATATTCCATATTCGGGTTTAACATTTTTAAACTGAATTCCCAAAACCACCGTGGCAATACTAATAACTCCTACTGCAATCATCTTTTACCTGTCCTTACAACCTGAATAATTTCTTTATTGTTTCAAAAAGCTCATATATGTATGGGACAATCCACGTTAAGACTAATATAAGACCTGCCAGACTTGTCAAAAAAGCCTGTTCCTCTCTACCGCTGTGTTTTAAAATCTGACCTACAACCGACACAATTATACCAACTGCCGCTATTTTAAAAATCATATTTATTTCCATAATTGTTCCTTTCATCTCATATTAATAAAACAGCAATTAGGATTCCTGAAAAGGTTCCCAGGCATTTGTATAATTTACACTTATTATTCTTTTCTTCCTTTAATTTCAAAATCACTTCCTGTATATCATTAATACATTCATCAATGTTACTTAGTTGTGTTTCCCTATCTGTTATACCAAGATTAGTTCCAAAAGTAAGTATTACGTCCGTTTCCTGCTTATCAATTTTAATTTCTTTTTTCAAATATTTGTTAACTGCCATTTTCCAGCTTTCAAATAATGTTTTTTCTTCCATAAAATAAACTTCGCTTACTTTATGGTAAAAGTTTTCTATTACATTATTATTTATTTTTATAAGTTCCATTGCCTCAAAAACTGATAAATTATCATATTTAATTTTCCCTTTGAGAATTCTTAAACTTTTCTTAAATGCATCTAAGTTATTTATTTTTGCTATATACTCATTTGCCAGAGCAAACCCCATTAAGCTGCACGCTGTTATAACAATAAGCACTCCAATTACTTTTAAACACATAGGTACTCTCCAATATTTAATATACAAATCTTTTTTTCGAACAAATCTACAAAATCTTTTCCAAGCTTTTTTATTACAGCCGCCTGATTTTTTCCATGGACTGTGGCGATTATAAAAATTCCTGACAAATTAGCATATTCTAACGCCTCAATATCCTGTGCTGTTCCTATTTCATCTACTGCAATTAATGTTGGTGCCATTGACCTTATTGCCATAAGTATCCCCTTTGATTTTGAACAGTTGCTTATAACATCTGTTCTTTTTCCTAAATTCATTGTTGGCACGCCTTTATAACAACCACTGATTTCATTTCGCTCATCAATGACACATAAACTTGTACCAGCGAAATTTTCACTAATTTTATAAACTAAATCTCTAAGTAATGTTGTCTTGCCAAGTCCCGGTGGTGAAATTATTAATGTATTACACAAGTGATTATTTTTGTATAATTTAGGAAAAATCATTTCACTGCAATTTTTTATATGATGATTTATTCTAAAATTAATAAATCTAATATTTCTAACAATGGGCTTATCATAAATAGTTCCTGCCATATAACCACCAATGCCTACTCTATGACCGCCTGGAATTGTAATAAACCCTTCAGCCATACTCTGCTCGTATGCGTAGGCAGAATATTCTGTAATCAAATTAAAAGTATCGATAACATCTTTTTCATTACATATAACATCAAGTATAATTTCACCCGTACCTGTATTTAAAATCACATTTTTGTTTACTCTGATTCTAATTTCATATATGTTTTTTATTTCATATTTTTCTAAAACTTGTCTTATTTTACAATTAAAATATCTGTATATATTTTCCATTTTTATAATTCTCCTTAAAAAAATATATGAAAGATAAAAAAATATATTCTATTTATTTTTATATGTGTTACAATTAGTGAGATGAAAAAAATAATTAAACAAAAAGGATGGTAACTTATATGAAGAAACTAAAGAAAACATTAATTGTTTTTCTTGTGCTAGGTCTGTTTTGTAGTCTCGGATATACTTTTTTAGGGATGACAAATCACAAGATTAATACAGTTGCAAAAGGAAATGAAACAACAGCTAATCAAAAACCAAACATAGCTACAACTAATTACAAACTGTTGAAAAGCATAAAGTTAGACAAGTTATCTCTTTCCATAACTAAAGGAAAGAAAGCAATTATCAAAGCCAGCTTAAAATACCAACAGGATTCATCTTCACCAAAAGAACCTGTTGTCTGGGTTAGTAAAAACACTTCCATTGCAAGTGTTAATAGCAAAGGCAAGATTACAGCTTTAAAAGCAGGAACTACATATATTGTCTGCAAAGGTGAAACCGGCAAAATAAAAGCAAGATGCAAAATTGAAGTAAGAGATCCTTACAACAAGATTAAGACTTTAAAATTAACATCTACTTCTTTGCGTGTTGGTAAAAATCAAAAAAGATTTTTAGACTTAAAGACAACTTATGATAAAAATAAAAAATACAAAAATGAACCTGTTGTTTGGATAAGCACAAACAACAAAGTTGTAACAGTAAAAAACGGTGTTATTAAAGGTAAAAAAACAGGTACAGCTTATATTAAGGTTCGTTCTAAATACACAAATAAAACTGCAAAATGCAAAGTTACGGTTGTAAAGAAACTTAAATATGTAGCTTTTACTTTTGATGACGGCCCAGGTGAATACACAGACAAACTTTTATCAGCATTGAAAAAGCACGAAAGCAAAGCTACTTTCTTCGTATTAGGTAATCGTGCTAATTCATTTAAAAAGCAGTTACAAAGAGAATATAATCTTGGCATGGAGATTGGTTCACATACATGGTCACATAAGAACTTAAAGATTTTATCTAAGAAAAATGTTAAGAAAGAAATTTCTTATGCAAGAAATGCTATTAAAAATGTAACCGGAGAATATCCAACATTACTTAGACCACCTTATGGAAATTACAACTCCATAGTTAGCAAGAATGCAAAAGCACCTATGATTTATTGGTCTGTTGATACAGAAGATTGGAAATATCGTAATGTTAAATACATAAAAAATTATGTTATAAATCATGCAGGCGATGGCCAAATTATCTTGTTACATGACATTCATCCAACATCTGTTAACGGATTTATCAAAGCCCTACCGGAGCTTAGAAAAAAAGGTTATGAGCTTGTTACCGTTAGTGAACTTTACAAGATTAAAGGAAAGACCATGAAGAATGGTATTATGTATTTTGGACCAAATTATTAAAAGATATTATTTCGAATAAATATTAAAATTTACATTAAATAGAAAATAGAGGTATAAGTCAATTTGTGAACTTACACCTCTATTTTTTATGACTATTTTCATATAACTGTTTACGAATATCCATTCCAATATAAATCAATTATTATCTCTTGTTCTATGTAATCTGCTAAATCATTACAAATAATCAGCCACACCATCATTTATGATATGGCTGATTATTTATTATTCTGTAGCTTCTGTAAATCTGTTCTAAAAGAATAACTCTCATTAACTGATGTGGAAATGTCATTTTTGAAAAGCTTAATTTGAAGTCAGCCCGTTTTGATATTGATTCATGTAATCCAAGGGAACCGCCTATTATAAATATAATATGGCTTTTTCCTTCTATTCCTAACTGATTAATTTTCTTTGATAATTCCACTGAATCCAACTGTTTACCAAGGATTTCAAGAGTTATGACAAAAGCCCCTTCCGATATATGCTTGCTAAGTCTTGCTGCCTCTTTTTCTTTTACAATATTGATTTCTGCTTCCGTTGAATTTTCTGTTGTTTTCTCATCAGCAACTTCAATGATATTTAATTTACAATATCTTGATAATCTTTTGCTGTATTCTTTTATGGCATCCACGTAAAACTTTTCTTTAATTTTTCCTACTGTTAATAATGTAATTTTCATCTGTATCTCCTTATTTGCAATAGACTTATTGTACTCTATTTGAAAGCAAAAATAAATATCATTTACTTGTTTATAACCATTTAATAGTTTATAATAGTGTTAGTTTATGAATATCAGTTACTTTTTAAGGAGGCACAATATGGAAGATAGCAATTTCGAAAACAACAAAACTTCAGATGTGCAGGAAAACAAATTGCCTGAAAGCCTGTACGATTATACAGATAACAAAGTCCATTCCTTTGTACGACTATCAGATAAATATAAGGACATTACATCATCAGCCTTAACAATGCTTATTGTTGGTATCGCAGGAATTATTTTTATGATTTTAGTTTTTGCTGATATTATACCACTTCCAATCAACGCATCTACGGCATGGTTGTTTGATTCTGTAATGGGTGGAATTTTTATTATATTTATTATTGCAGGCATTGTTTCTTTTATGCATGCAAAGCAGGTAAAAATCGATGCTGAAGCCGAAGATAAGTTAATTGAAGAAATTTTAGCTTGGGCAAAAGACAATATTTCAAAAGAACTTTTAGACGAAGGTTTAGATTTAAGGGAACCTGAAGAAATATTATATTTTAGTCGTGCTGACAAAATTAAAGATTTATTAATGCATCAGTTTGAAAACGCTGACGAAGCTTTAATTTATGAATACACTGAACAAATTTATCAAAATATTTATGAATAGTGTTTTGAAATTTTTTAGTGGCTTTTCCAATAATTGGAGCAAATATGCATGTCCCTAGTGGAATGCTTTTAATGTAACAGAATTTTTTGATAAACATCATAAAAGAGATTGTCTATTTTTAGTAATAGGCAATCTCTTTTTCTTCTTTTCTTTTATTTACATAATTGCTTCTATGCCACCCTCATCCATTAATTCCTGATTATACAAAATCTCATCGCAGTTTCCTTTTGCAAAGAAATTACCATCTTTAATAACAACGGCTTCTCTGCAAACCTCTTTTGCAAAGGTTAAGTCATGAGTGGCTATAAGCATTGTATGTGGTAGGGAATTTAAGACATTAATGAGATTACGCCTTGCCTTAGGATCTAAAAAAGCTGTTGGCTCATCTAATAACATAACACTTGGTTTCATTGCCAAAACAGTAGCTAAGGCTGCCATTCTTTTCTCGCCACCTGATAATTTAAGGGCTGTTTTGTCCTTCAAGTGTTCAATATTCAATAATTTTAATCTGTCTTCCACTCTATATTTTACAGACTCTTCATCTAAACCTGCATTTCTAGGGCCAAAAGCAATATCATCATATATAGTAGCCATAAATAACTGATCATCAGGATTTTGAAAAAGCATCCCCACCTGCTGTCTTACTTTAACAATGTTTTTTGAGTCCACAACTAAATCATCTATTTTAATTTCTCCTGTACTATCTAATATTCCTTCAATGGCTAACATTAATGTAGACTTACCGGCACCGTTAGCTCCTATTAGTGCAAGTTTTTCCCCGGACTTAACATTCAGGGATAAATTATTTATTGCCTTTGTTCCGTCAGGATATTCAACTGTAACATTATTAATTGTAAGCATATTTCTTCCTCTTGTTTTCAAATATAATAGCAAACTCTTAAATACTTAAATTTAAATACTAAAAATTCAACACTCAAAATTCAATACTAAAATACAAAAGCATTTTCTCTATAATATAACAAAAATCACACTGGACACAGTACATACCAAAAAGAATACTATATCTTTCAATGCAATCTTTTCTTTCTGATATGCAACCTGTTTGCTTCCATAACCTCTGCATTTCATGGCGTTATATATTCTTTCTGCCTTGTTAATGCTTTTTAAAAACAGGTTTCCAACAAAGGGACCCATGTGCTTAATATGTGGCCACTTGTATGCCGGATTCTTTAATCTATAGGATACAAGCATTGTTGAAACTTCTTCAGCCAAAACCCCAATATATCTATATATCATTTCCATTAAATTAACGATTAATGGTGGTATATGTAATCTTATTAACTGCTTTGTCAAATCAGAAAACCGCGTTGTAGCAATTAGTATTAATAAAGCCCAAACCGAAAACATAGTTCTAATAATCAAAACAACAAAAGAAATCAAACCATAAGTAATAGCAATTCTTCCAATAAAAAATGCTGTTTCCCTGTTTATAATCAGATTACTTATACCTGCAAAAAGTACAAAAGGCAAAGCAATCATTGTTCTTTTTATAACAATTTTTAAAGGTAATTCTGCTAAGGCTGTAGTGATTATCAAATAAAACAAAAAATATGAAAATCTAAGTAAATCATAACGTCTGACACTAAGTATACAAACAATATAGACAACTGTAACTATCATCTTTATTAATGGATGTATATTATGTATTATAGTATTTTTTATACTTAACTGTTCTAACGAATAAATTTCATTTACTTTACTTCTTATACCACTCATTAAATTTATAGGTTACCCCTTCCGTAACAGCTATCTCCTATTACTTATTTTTCTTTTTCTTAACGTAAGTTATTATTCCACCTGCTCCTAGCGCAAGGCAAAAAGTTATACCCGCTCCTATAATACCTGAAGCCGACGTTCCATTTCCTTTTTTTTGCGACTTAAAATCATAATCAGGCAGTATTGATAATTTTTCCTGAATCTGACTCATTACACTATGAGTTTTATCACTATTTTTAAGTTCTGAAGTACCTGCTGTTTTTTCCATTGACCACTCCAATCCATCAGGATTAGAAGAAGCATAAAGAGATAAAACACCACCTGTTATAACAGCAACAATACCAATAATCACTGTAACTTTTTTTACAGATACTTTTTTGTCTATTTTTTGTTTAAATAAAGCCGAATTAATTATTTCAGGCCTCATTTTCCAAACAAATAAAACAACTGCAGCTGTTACAATTCCTTCACCTACTCCAATTGCCAGATGAATTGGTAACATTAACGCCACGAATGTTTTAAATGGAAACTCTGTTATCCCTGATAAAAGTGTTTCCATTACAACACCAAAAGCACCTATTTGAAGTGCAACCACAGGTCCTAAAAATGCCGATACTGAAAGTTTTGTTTTGGATATGTTATTTTTCAAAAACATTCTTATAATTGGAAATACTATTAAACATGGAATGACACCCATATTAAAAATATTAGCTCCTAGCGCAAGCAAACCTCCATCAGCAAAAATAAGGCATTGTATAACTAAAACTGATGCAATAGTTAATAAGGCAGGAAATTCTCCAAGTAACATTGCCAGTAAAATTCCACCGCCTATATGACCGCTTGAACCGGTCCCCGGTATGGTAAAATTAATCATCTGGGCTGCAAAAACAAACGCGCCTGACACAGCCATAACCGGTAGTTTTTTTTCAGACAAATCGCTGTCTGTTATTTTCTTTATACCATACGCTGTTGCCCCTGCTGTTACAGCCCACATTGCTACGCCAACTTCAGGTGACAACAAACCATCTGCCATATGCATCTATTAAATCTCCTTTAATATTTCTTTTTTTATTTCTTTTAATGAAAGATTTTTCTCTTTTGCAATTCTAGCCAAATCTTCATATTCTAATTTTTCTTTTGATATTCCATAGCCGTAAGATTCCTTTAATGAAATGTCACCTAATGAACTTTCAATTGTTTTAACATTTCTTGTAAGTCCGTAACGTTTACAAATATACTCTCTAACGCCTAATGTTGTTGTGTATTTAAAAATTAATTTAAGGAACTTTTCCTTGTCTATATTTTTACACATACATGTAATCATTGTTCCCGGGCGATTTTTTTTCATATTAATATTTGTAGTGTACACATCTAAGGCACCATTATTCATTAAAGTTTCTGTAGCAAAACCTATTTCTTCAGCAGTCATATCATCTATATTACATACCAACTCCAGAACATCATCCATTTTCTGCTCTTCTTCTCCTAAGAAAGCTCTAACGCAATTTGCCACTGTGAAATCTTTATTTCCCATACCGTAGCCTATTTTCTGAGTTTTCATTATAGGCATGGCATCAAAATCATCTGCAAAATATTTAAGTAAAGCTGCCCCTGTTGGTGTACACAACTCACCCTTAATGTTACCTGAATATGAAGGAACCTCTCTTAAAATATACGCTGTAGCAGGTGCCGGCACAGGTAAAATTCCATGAGCACATCTAACATTACCACTGCCTACATGAACAGGTGATGCCATTATTCTGTCAGGATTGATTTTGTCAATCAACATACACACACCAACTACATCGGCAATGGCATCCATTGTACCTACTTCATGGAAATGTATCTCTTTGATACTTTTATTATGAGCTTTAGCTTCTGCTTCGCCAATTAAACAATACACATTAACTGCATCTTTTTTCACTTTAGCAGGAATGTCTAACCCATTAATAATCTCTTCAATATGAGAAAGACTACTATGTGAGTGGTGTCCATGACTATGGTCGTGGCCATGTTCATTGTCATGCGTATGCTCGTGCTCGTGCTCGTGCTCATGTTCATGTTCATGTAAAACATTGTTTTCCTGTACGTTAACATCTTCACTTACTTCTTCTTCACCATTAACCATTACTCGCATGTGAGTACCAACAATTCCACATTTTGTGCTTTCTTCTTTTATTAATTTAATGTTAGGTATATTCAAATTATTAAATTCATTTACAAATTCATCTGGTTTGTCAAGTAACTCAACTAAAGTCGCCATAAGCATATCGCCGGCTGCTCCCATATTACATTCCAAATATAATGTTTTCATTTTCATCATCCTTATAAATTATTTTGTTATATGGTTAATCATACTTGCCATATAGCCTGCTCCAAAACCATTATCAATATTAACAACACTTACACCACTTGCGCATGAATTAAGCATTGAAAGAAGTGGGGTTATACCACCAAAGGCTGCCCCGTAACCTACACTTGTAGGTACGGCAATAACCGGACAATCTGCCAAACCACCTATAACACTGGCAAGTGCCCCTTCCATGCCTGCAATGGCAATTATGACCTTTGCTTCCATTATTTTATCCACATTTTCAAGCAAACGATGCAAACCTGCCACACCTACGTCATATAATCTTTCAACATGATTTCCTAAAAATTCTGCCGTGAGAGCCGCCTCTTCTGCCACAGGCATATCACTTGTGCCACCTGTTGCAACAACAATTTTGCCTAGGCCATCCTTTTCTACCAAATTTCCAACAATACCAACTTTTGATATTTCATCATAAAAATATGTAACTTCCAAAGCTTCTAAATACTTCTCTACATAATCTGACGCTTCCTTACTCATTCTAGTAATAAGAATATTGCTTTGATTATTTTTTATGAAGCTTTCTGAAATCTTTGCTATTTGGTCAGGTGTCTTACCGGCACCATAAATCACTTCCCCAACTCCCTGTCGAAGCTTTCTGTGAAAATCAGGCTTGGCAAAACCTAAGTCCTCAAAAGGCTCTTTCTTTAATTCTAATAATGCATCACCTACAGAAACCTTTTTTTCAGCAACTAACTGTAATAATTCCTTTGTATCCATACTAACTCTCTTTTTATTTTTCATTTAAAATTTCGTTCATGCTACCTGTTCTATAGCCCTGTAAATCAAGGGTTACATAGGAAAAGCCGATTTTTTTAAGCAATGTAGCTACTTGTTCCCTGTCATTTACAATAAAATCATTTATTTGTTCAGGAAGAATTTCAATACGGGCAATATTTCCATGGACTCTTACTCTTGATTGTACATAGCCTTTACTAATTATAACATCTTCAGCCTTATCAATCATCATAAGTTTTTCTTCTGTAATCTTTTCACCGTATGCAAATCTTGATGCTAAGCACGCCTTACTTGGCTTATCCCAAGTCTTTAAACCTAAAATTTTAGAGAATTCTCTAATTTCTGATTTATATAAATTTGCCTTTTGAAGTGGGCTTTCTACTTTAAGCTCCTCAATAGCTTTTAAGCCCGGTCGGTAATCGCCGTTATCACTCATATTTGAGCCTTCTGCCACATAGGCAATATTATTTTCTTTTGCAAGTTTCTTTATTTCAGAAAAAATTACTTTCTTACAAATATAACATCTGTCAGGTGGATTGTCGGCAAAGCCTTCAATATCCAAAGGATTATAACCGCATATTATGTGCTTAATGCCTTCACTCTTACAGAAATCTCTTGCGTCATTAGTTTCTTTTTCAGGAAAAGCCGCCGCATTTAATGTTATGGCTATTGCCTTATCTCCTAATACATCATGAGCAACTTTCAGAAGAAATGTAGAATCTACTCCACTTGAAAATGCTACTGCCACGCTTCCTAATGATTTTAAATATTCTTTTAAATTATTGTATTTAACCTCTAAATCCTTATCCATATTAATCAGTTCCTTCCAATAGACATACTTTTTATTAAACTATATTATATTTTAAAATATATATAAATCTGTTGCAAATGCCTATATTATATACAATTTTATGCCTAAAAAGCATGAATTAGCTGTAACATTTCCTATTACGTAAAAAGAAGAAAAGCCATTATTAACAACTTTTCTTCTTTTTATATTTTTATTTTAAAGTAGGAAGATTGGATATATACTGCTTAAATACATTCCAATTTCCTTTTTTTATTTCTGATACATTAATATTATTTTCATTTATAACATTACCTTCTAAAAGAAATACATCCATTCCTATTTGAGAAGCACACATGTCTTCTGTAACATCGTTTCCAACCATTAAACAATCTTCAGCATCCTTATCAAGAACCTTTAATATATGTTTATAATATTCAATGTTAGGTTTTGCAAAACATGAATTCTCATAAGTAGTTATTAATGAAAAATCATCCTGACATAATCCTGTCCATGACAAGCGTTCTAAAATTGCCACTTCTGGAAATATAGGGTTTGTTGCAACAACTAATGTATAACCTTTTTCTTTTAAAATTTCTATACATTCATTTACTGTTTCAAGAGGGCTTGTAACATATCTTGCTATGGAAAAATCTTCTTTATAAAACTTCGTAATTTCTTTTTGAATCTTACGTTTTTCTTTGGAATCCATTTTTCCACCGCCACCTGTCATGAAGTTAGCAAAAGCTTTCCAAAAGCACTCTTCATTTGTAATAATACCGTCGTTTGCAACCATTGCTTTCACGCCAACCCAAAGCCCGGCAACAATTTTCTTTGAATCAAAATTGGATGATTCCAGTCTACTACTTAAAAGTTTTATGTACATGTCGGTAAATTCTTTCATGTCCATTGGAAGTAATGTTCCATCTAAATCAAATAATACTGTATTCATTAATATCTAATCCTATTCGTCCCAGTTGTGGTAAACCTGCTGAACATCTTCATCTTCATCTAATCTGTCAATAATAATGTTCATTTTCTTAATAGCTTCTTCGTCTGTTAATGTAACATAATTCTGAGGAATCATTGTTACTTCAGCATTTGCCATCTTAATTCCTTCTTTTTCTAAAGCTTCGCGAACTTCACTGAAAGCATCAGGATTAGTTAAGATTTCATAACTATCTTCTTCATCTGAAAAATCTTCAGCTCCTACATCTAATGCCATCATCATAAGTTCATCAGGATCCATATCACATTCTTCCTTATCAATGATAATCTGTCCTTTCTCGTCAAACATATATGATACACAACCCTGTGTTCCTACATTACCGCCACCTTTTGTGAAACAGTTTCTAACATTTGCTGCTGTTCTGTTTTTATTATCTGTTAAGGCATCAACAATAATAGCTGTACCGTTTGGTCCATATCCTTCATATCTTGCTGTTTCATAATTAACAGCCGCTGCGTTACCTGCAGCTTTCTTAATACCTCTGTCAATTGTATCGTTTGGCATGTTGTTAGCTTTTGCCTTTGCAATAACATCACGTAACTTACTATTATTGTCCGGATCAGCTCCGCCTTCCTTAACTGCTACAGCAATTTCCTTACCGATAATTGTAAAAAGTTTTCCCTTTGCTGCATCATTTTTTTCTTTCTTATGTTTAATATTCGCAAATTTTGAATGTCCTGACATAAAATTTCACTCCTTTGTATTTCTTATTTTACACGCACTCTAAAGTGTAACATTTTATATTTTAATAGTCAACTTGCACATCTATGTATCTAATTCCAGACTAATGCACAATGCCTTATTAATCGTCCCCATCATTTCTTCATCCAAATGACAGACTTTATCTTTTAATCTTTGTTTATCTATAGTCCTTAACTGTTCAAGTAAAATAACCGAATCCTTAATTATATCGCATTTATTTTTGTCTATTCTAATATGAGTTGGCAGTTTTGCTTTTGACATTTTAGATGTAATTGCTGCGACAATAACTGTTGGACTATGTCTGTTTCCTGTATCATTCTGTATAATCAAAACCGGTCTTATACCACCTTGTTCAGAGCCAATAACCGGTCTTAAGTCAGCATAAAAAATATCGCCTCTTTTTATAATCATTTCCACACTCCAAATCTATTATAATAACTATAGTATTCCACTTTTTGGAATGTGTATTCAATTTTATAAATTAAAATTCAAGATTATAATCATCTTCAAAATAATCTTTTGTGCCAACTATTTTTCCACCTTTTAAATAAACTCTTGGAACCCTTTTTCCTAAATCACAAATAAATTCGTAATTAAAAGTACCTGCTTCTTCGGCTAATTTATCAATTAATATTGTTTCGTCCCCATCAGTACCTACTAATGTAACTTTATCGCCAACTTTTACATCCATACCTGTAACATCAACCATAAACTGATCCATGCATACCCTTCCAATGATGTTAGCTTTCTTACCATTAATTAAAACATAGCCTTTGTTGCTTAAGTTTCTTGGATAGCCGTCACCATAACCTACAGGAATTGTTGCAACAGTCATCGGCTTATCAGACACAAAAGTATGACCGTAACTTACGCCTCTGCCTGCTGGAATTTCTTTTACATATATTACATGTGAATATATACTCATTGCAGGTTCTAGTTTCATTGCCTCATGGTCCATTTCATCTGATGGATAAAGACCATACATTGAAATTCCTGCTCTTGAAAGGCTTAATGATGTTTCAGGCATTTCCATAATGGCTGCACTGTTAGCGCACTGATGAACCGGTATTTTTACACCATTTGACTCTACTTTTTCCACAAAATCATTAAATTCCTTAAACTGATTGTAAGCAACACTTTTGTCAACATAATCAGCCTTTGCAAAATGAGTAAAAATCGACTCGATTTTTACATTTGGCAGTGCGTCAATGGCTACAATTTCCTTTACAGCTTCATCACTTGGTATATAGCCGATTCTGCTCATACCTGTATCAACTGCTATATCAATATTTACATGTTTATCTAAGCTAATTGCTATATCAGACAATTTCTTAGCATCTTCTATTGAGAAAACTGCCGGTATCATACCTTCCTTAACAACAGTTTCATAAGTACATTCAGGTGTGTAACCAAGAATAAATATTGGTTTTGTTATTCCATGTCTTCGTAAATTATGTCCTTCGTAAGCTGTAGCAACTGCATAACCATAACAAATATCATCTAATGCTTTTGCAATTGGAACCGCTCCATGTCCATAACCGTCTGTTTTTATTACTGCAACAATTCCTGTTTCCTTTTTCATTTTGCATTTCATTAATTCAACATTTCTGTGAATTTTGTCTAAATCAACTGTTGCATAAACTCTAAAATATTTTTTATCCATATCTACTGTTTCCACTTTTTCCACAACCTTTCATTTTCTTCTAATCTTAATTCTAAAAATCGCCGTTGTAAGCTTTTGTAATATTATTACAAATATCTCCTGCCATCATGGATTCCTTACTTGATTCCATGGCTGCCAAATCACCTGCTATTCCATGCAAAAACGTAGCCAGTGCCGGAACTTTTTCAAAATCTGTTTTTGTACCAAGCAAAGCTACCATAATACCTGTTAGAACATCTCCACTTCCTGCTGTGGCCATACCACTATTGCCTGTTAAATTAATATAAGTCCCTTTCTTATTAGCCATAACAGTTCTTGCATCTTTTAAAACAACTGTGGCGCCATATTTATAATTGACTTTTCTTGTATATTTAATTAAATTCTGTGCAATTTCTTTAGCCGGTACTGCAAGGAATCTGCTCATTTCTCCAAGATGAGGTGTTAAAATAACTTTATCATGAAGTTTTTCTTTTATTTCGTTATGTCTTGATATTGTATTAATACCATCAGCATCAATAACTGTAGGTATTTTTGATTCTAACACTTCATTAACAATTTCTGTTTGAACTTCACCGGTTCCCATTCCGGGACCTACTGCTATTACATCGCACCACTTAATTGCTGCCTGTAATGACTTAATATCAAATTTATCAATTGTATAAGTATTAATCATTGCTTCCGGTAAAAGCTTCCCTAAAATATTTCTGTTATTTTCGTGTGTAAATATGCGAACCATACCTGCACCTGTTTTAAAAGCAGCCAAAGCGGACAGTGCCGCGGCACCTGAAATCTCTTTGCTGCCTGCAATAATTAAAACCTTACCGTAATTACCCTTATAAGAATAATTAATTCTTCTTGGCAGATATTTTAAATCTTCTCTTGTAGCATATTTTATAAAATCACTGTTTTCCCATGATTCATATCCAATATCACTTACAATGACTTTCCCACAATAATCTGCTCCCGGATACAATACTGTACCAACTTTATGAAAGCCGAAAGTCACGGTATAGTCCGCCTTAATCGCGACTCCAAGAACTTCTCCTGTACTTCCATCAATGCCTGATGGAATGTCGACTGCATAAACTTTTGCCCTTTGATTATTTATATATTCAACGGCATCCTTATACTTACCTTCTACTTCTCTGGATAAACCAACGCCAAAAATTGCATCAACAAAAATATCGCAATCAGCAAAATCTTCAACAATACTTATGCCAAGATTTTCATTTATTCTAAGCTGTGTTTTAAAATCCTCTGTTGCCTTATTAATGTCACCAATAACGCATGTACATGTATTGTAGCCTTTCAAATAAAGCATTCTACATATAGCAAGACCATCTGCCCCGTTATTTCCTACACCGGCTATAACCTGAACAGTTTTTGTTACCGGCTCATTTTCCATAATTAAAGAAGCAACACTTAAGGCCGCTCTTTCCATTAAAACAATTCCCGGAATCCCGATTCTTTCAATTGTTTCAGTATCAACTTTTTTCATTTCACTGCTTGTAAGAATATTTTTCATAGGCCACTCCTATCTATAAACTCTCCTGTTTATTCTTTTCTGATATTCTATATGTAAGCTTCATTAAACTTTCAGACAAATGAACATTTTCAACTAAAATGTCACCGCCAAAGCCTAAATCTGTATGAGCAAAGTTCCAAAAAGCCTTTACTCCACATTCTACTAATTTTTCAGCAACTTCCTTAGCCGGTCCTTTTGGTAATGTTAACGCAACAATTTCAACATTATTTTCCTTAACATAATCATAAAGTGTAGAAATATCTAAAATTTCCGCATTCTGTGTTTTCTTACCAATTAAATCAGGATTTTTGTCAAACAATGCTGTTATTTCAAAGCCTCTGTTTCTGAAGTTGCCATAATTAGCAATCGCCTGACCTAAATTTCCTGCTCCTACAATAACCATTTTGTGGGGTACATTAAGACCAAGTAACTTTCCTATTTCGTCATAAAGATATTGTACATTATACCCATATCCCTGCTGACCGAAACCACCAAAATTATTTAAGTCCTGTCTAATCTGGGATGCTGTAACATTCATCATCTGACTTAGCTCTTTTGACGAGATTCTTTCGATGTTTTGAGCTTTTAACTCATCTAAATATCTATAATAACGTGGTAGTCTTGAAACTACCGCTTTTGAGATTTTATTCATCACATTCTCCTACCTTATATATATATGGTTAATTATAAGGATATAGCAAAATATTGTCAAATATTTGTCATTCTATATTTTGTTTTAAATTTCAGCATTTTATGATAAACTAGTTAATTAGTGAAATTCAATTAAACAGGAGGATTCTCATGATATTATCATGTAATCATATAAGCAAATCATACGGTGTTGAAACAATTTTAAATGACTGCTCTTTTTTCATAAATGATAATGAAAAAGCAGCCATTGTTGGAAATAACGGTGCCGGAAAATCTACCATTATGAAGATTATAATGGGGGAACTTTCACCTGATGACGGAAACGTTATTATTGGCAAGGATAAAACTATCGGTTACCTTGCCCAGTATCAGGATTTAGGTTCAGACACTACTATTTACGAAGAAGTAAAATCTGTTAAACAGAACTTAATTGACATGGAACAAAAACTTTTGGAATACGAGAAAGAAATGGCAAAGGTTTCAGGTGATGAACTTTCTAAATTAATAGAAACTTACACTAACCTGGAACATCGTTTTCAATTATTAAATGGCTATTCATACAAAAGTGAAATTGAGGGTGTAATAAAAGGTCTTGGATTTACGGAAGATGATTTTAATAAGTCTGTTGGTAATCTTTCAGGTGGTCAGAAAACTCGTGTTGCCCTTTGCAAACTTTTGTTAGAAAAACCTGATATTATTATGTTGGACGAGCCTACTAACCACCTTGATTTAAATTCAATTAAATGGTTGGAAACATATTTGCTTAACTATAACGGGGCTGTTTTAATAATCGCCCATGACCGCTACTTTTTAGACAAGATAGTTTCTAAAGTTATAGAAATTGAAAACCATAAAGCACATGTATACAGTGGTAACTATTCTGACTTTGCTGTAAAAAAACAGGAATTAAGAGTTGCTACAATGAATGCCTATTTAAAACAGCAAAGTGAAATCAAACATCAGGAAGAAGTTATTGCCAAACTTCGCTCTTACAAACAGGAAAAATTTTATAAGCGTGCAGAAAGCCGTGAAAAGCAATTAGAAAAAATGGATCTAATTGAAAAGCCTGAAGAGTTAAAAAATAACATGACCATTAAATTGGAGCCTGACATTGTCAGTGGAAACGATGTTTTGTCTGTTGAGAACCTTGAAAAATCTTATAATACTCTTCTTTTTAAGAATATAAGTTTTGAAATAAAACGTGGTGAACATGTAGCAATTATTGGTGATAACGGCACAGGAAAAACCACTATATTAAAAATAATAAACGGCTTAGTTGATGCAGACTCAGGTATGATTAAGTTGGGCACAAATGTACATATTGGATATTATGACCAGGAACAACACAATCTTACAGATGAAAATACTTTATTTGAAGAAATAGCAAATTCATATCCAAATATGACTAATACAAAAATCCGAAACACTCTGGCTGCTTTTATGTTTACAGGCGAAGATGTTTTCAAGCGTGTATCAGATTTAAGTGGTGGTGAAAAAGGACGCCTTTCCCTTGCAAAATTAATGTTATCGGAAGCTAATCTTATTATTTTGGACGAACCCACAAACCATTTGGATATGGCTTCAAAAGAAATTTTGGAAAATGCAATAAATAATTATACAGGAACAGTTTTGTATGTATCACACGACAGATATTTTATAAACCAGACTGCCAATCGTATACTTGAATTAACAAACACAAAACTTATTAATTACCTTGGTAACTATGATTATTATGAGGAGAAAAAGGAAGAACTTACTGCAACTTTTGCCCCTAAGGAAGAAAAGACAAAAGCCGAGAAAACTACTTCCAGCAACAAACAGGATTATTTAGAAAGGAAGGCAGAAGCCGCAAGGATTAGAAAATTGAAAAATGATATCTCAAAAGTAGAAGAAAAAATCAAAAAATACGAAGACCGCTTAAATGAACTTGATGAAATGGTTGCATATCCGAGTGTTTCAACTAATTCAGCCAAGTTAAATGAAATCGGCAAAGAGCAAAATGAAATCAGTGATAAACTAGATAAACTTATGGAGGAATGGGAAATTCTTTCTGATCAGTTATAAGAATCACTAAAGATTTTTCTATTACAAAAAGGGGACAAGATTTTCTACTGTTAAGTAGTAATTTGTCCCCTTTCTGTTTTATGTTTGTTTTTTATTTTTTTACTTTTCTTTGCTATAAATCTTAGCGAAATTTAATCTTAATGCATTTGATACAACGCAGAAGCTACTTAAACTCATTGCCGCTGCCCCAAACATGGGATTTAATGTAATTCCAAATGGTATAAACAAACCTATTGCTAAAGGTATGCCTATAACATTGTATATAAATGCCCAGAATAAGTTTTCGTGAATGTTTCTAAGTGCTGCTTTACTTAGCTTTATAGCAGCCGGTACATCCATTAAACTGCTTTTCATTAATACAATATCAGCTGCATCTATTGCTACATCTGTTCCTGCTCCTATGGCAATTCCAATGTCAGCTCTGGTTAGTGCAGGTGCATCATTAATGCCATCACCTACCATAGCAACCTTTCCACCTGATTTAAGCTGTTTGATAACTTCTTCCTTACCATCTGGTAAAACGCCTGCAATTACATCATCAGTTCCAACCTGCTTACTAATTGCATTGGCTGTTCTTTCATTATCACCTGTTACCATTACAACTTTTATGTCCATGTTTTGTAATTCTTTAATTGCCTGAGCGCTATCTTCTTTTATAATATCAGCAACTGCAATAATACCCATTAATTTATTATTCTTTGCAAACAATAATGGTGTTTTACCCTGACTTGCATACTCTTGGGATATTTCTTTGGCTTTTTCATTTAAACCAATAGTTTCATCCATATATTTAATACTACCGCCTAATAACTTTTCACCATTTAATGTGCCTGTTAAGCCATTACCCGTTAAAGCCAGAAAATCAGTTATTTCTTCTGAAATTATACCGTCACCTTCTGCTCTTTCCACAACAGCTTTTGCCAAAGGATGCTCACTGTTTATTTCAAGACTGTATGCCATTTGAAGTAATTCATTATCAGTAATTCCTTCCATTGGATAAATGTCTGTAACCTTTGGAGTTCCTGCAGTAATTGTGCCGGTTTTATCTAATGCTATAATATTGATTTTTCCTGTTTCTTCTAATGCTACTGCGTTTTTAAATAAAATCCCGTTTTTTGCACCCTTACCGTTTCCAACCATAATGGCAACAGGTGTGGCAAGTCCTAATGCACATGGGCAGCTTATAACTAAAACTGAAATTCCTCTAGCCAGAGCGAAACCTATTTCTTTTCCAAGTATTAGCCAGCCAATCATTGTAACAATTGCAATTAAAATAACTGCTGGTACGAATATACCTGAAATTTTATCAGCAACTTTTGCAATTGGTGCCTTTGTTGCCGCAGCATCGCTTACCATTTGAATAATTTGAGATAAAGTTGTATCTTCACCAACCTTGGTTGCTTTGCATTTTAACAAACCTGACTGATTTATTGTTGCCCCATAAACCATACTGTTTTCTTCTTTGTCAACAGGAATACTTTCTCCTGTTAAGGCAGATTCATTTACTGCACTATGACCTTCTATTACAACTCCATCAACGGGTATGTTTTCTCCCGGCCTTACAACAAATACATCGTCCTTTAAAACTTCTGATGCATTAATATTTATTTCCTTACCGTCACGTATAACATTTGCTGTTTTTGGAACAAGTTTCATTAAGCTTTTTAATGCATCCGTAGTCTTACCTTTAGAGTGAGATTCAAGCATTTTTCCAACTGTAATTAATGTTAAAATCATTGCTGCCGATTCGAAATACAATTCCATCATATATTTCATAACCAACGCCTCATCGCCTTTAACCTGTGCAGATGTCATTAAAAATAATGATACTGTACTATAACCAAAAGCTGCCGATGAACCTAACGCCACAAGGGTGTCCATATTAGGTGCTAACTGAAACAGGCTTTTGTAACCTGAAATAAAAAACTGTTGATTAATAACCATAATAATTATTGTAAGTAACATCTGAGTTAAGCCCATTGCAACATGGTTGTTGTAATAGAACGAAGGCAGTGGCCAATTCCACATCATGTGACCCATTGAAAAATACATTAAAATAATTAAAAAGAATAAAGACCATATTAATCTTTTCTTTAAAACAGGTGTATCCTTGTCTTCAAGAGAATCATCGATTTCTTCTACAGTTTTTTCACTTTTGCCTTTCTTTTTAACTGATGCTCCATAGCCTGCCTTTTTTATAGCTTTAATTATTTCCTTGTCACTAACATCACCTTCAACCCCTAAGGAGTTTGTTAGCAGACTAACAGAACAGGACGTCACTCCTTCTACTTTTGATACAGCCTTTTCTACCCTGGCACTGCAGGCTGCGCAGTGCATTCCTGTAACATTATATTGTTTCATTATATTTACCTGATATGCCTGCCCTATTTTGACCACAACATACCTTTCCCTTTCATTTTTCACCTTTATATTATACCCCCTAGGGGTATTTGTCAAGTTTATATTTGACACTCTCATTTTCCTTTTATATACTATTTATAATTATGTAAAATTTTATACGTTTTTAGTATAACTTTCTAAAGGTAGGTATTGTATATGTCAGATAATTGTTGTAGCTGTCACACTAAACACAGAAGTGATGATGAAAGAAAAAAATTAATTAACAGATTAAGTCGTATTGAGGGACAAATCAGAGGCATAAAAGGTATGGTTGAAAATGACACTTATTGTGTTGACATTCTTGTACAGTCCTCTGCTGTATCTGCAGCTTTAACGGCTTTCAATAAAGAACTTTTAAACAATCATATTAGAACATGTATTGTTGACGACATTAGAAATGGTGAAGATGAAAAGGTTGAAGAGCTACTTGCCCTTCTCCAGAAAATCATTAAATAATTTAACTACATTTTATGTCACTTGGCATTCTAAAATTATTTTAAGTAATGGTGATTTAGTAAGAAATTCTAAAAAAGTTTCATTTAAAGTAAAAATAAGACAGTGAGCGTTGCTGTCTTATTTTTTGTGTAGTTTTTGTATGGAATTTTTTAAATTTTGCAAAATTCATTTCGTATTTTCCATTATATTTCAAAGGACTTTCTAGGGATTTCTTCTATTTACTACTTTATCAAAGGAATAATTCATAATGCCTCCAAATATTTTTTTACTTACATTACTCTAGTCTTTTTACCCATAAATAACAAATACTTTAATTCATAAGCTAAATATGCCTCTAAAACATGATAATTTTATCTTTTAATCCTGTTAAATTAATGTCTTTTATTGTATTTTAAGTGATTTTATCTTATACTATATATATTGATTTTAACGGATAAGGAGACAGTATTATGGATAACAAAAAAGTAGTTGTTGCCCTTGGAAGAAACGCATTTAGCGAGTCATTTCCAAAGCAGCAGGAAAGAGTTAAAGCCGCTGCAAAAGCTATTGCAGATTTAGTTGAAGAAAAATATGAAGTGATCATCACTCATAGTAACGGACCACAGGTAGGAATGATTCAGACAGCCATGACTGAATATTCAAGACTTGACGAAAACAGAACTGTTGCACCAATGTCAATTTGTGGTGCTATGAGTCAGGGATATATTGGTTTTGATTTACAGAATGCCATTCGTACAGAATTATTATCACGTGGCATTTACAAACCTGTAAGTACAATTATTACACAGGTTAGAGTTGATCCTTTTGACAAGGCATTTAATGCACCTTCAAAAGTTATTGGTCGTTTAATGACTAAGGAAGAAGCTGATAACGAAAAGAAAAAAGGAAACTACGTTGAATATGAAGAAGGCGAAGACGGCTACAGAAGAATTATTGCAAGTCCAAAGCCAATTGATATTTACGAAATTGATGCCATTAAGGCTTTAGTTGATGCTCACCAGTTAGTTATAGCAGCAGGTGGCGGCGGTATCCCTGTTTTACAGCAGCGTACAGGTTTAAAGGGCGCCAGCGGTATCATTGAAAAAGATTACACAGCAGCAAAACTTGCAGACATGTTAGACGCTTCTACTCTTATGATTCTTACATCAAGCGACTATCTTACAATTGAAAAAGACGGTCACACAGAAGAATTAAAAGAACTTACTGCTTCTGATGCAGAGAAATTAATTGAAGAAGGCTATTTTGATCCTGTAACTTCACTTCCTAAGATTGATGCGTCATTATCATTTGTTCAGGCCGGTAAAGGACGTGAAGCAATTATCACAAATCTTTCAAAAGCTAAAGAAGGTATTCGTGGAAAAATTGGTACAATAATCAAATAAATTCATAGAACAAAAAATACTCTCATTACTATTTTGTAACGAGAGTATTTTTTGTTCTATAGAAGCTTAAAAGTGGTCATTCACAAATTGAAAAGAAAGTGCTCTAACGCGGTTGGTTCATTAAGGCAGCGTAGCTGGCTTGATAGAACCACTACCAGCGTTTGGCAGCGGGAGCGTGCTTTCGTTAATTTGTGAATGACCACTTTTATTTACTAGAAGGCCCTAAAAAACACTTTATTATTTTATACTTCTTATACTTCTGTCATGTTGTACAAATCGTAATATATGCCTTTTTTATTTATTAGTTCATTATGAGTTCCCTGCTCTTCTATACCATTTTCGGTTAGAACAAGGATTTTTTCAGCATTTCTAATAGTTGATAGTCTATGGGCAATTACAAGAGTTGTTCTGTTCTTTGCAAGTTTCTCCATTGACTCCTGAACTACTTTTTCACTTTCGTTATCAAGGGCTGATGTTGCCTCATCAAAAATTAGAATTGGTGGATTTTTAAGAAATACTCTTGCTATTGATAATCTCTGTTTTTGACCACCTGAAAGTTTAATACCTCGTTGTCCAATGTCTGTGTCGAAACCATTTGGCAGTGACATTATAAAGTCGTATGCATTTGCCTCTTTTGCAGCAGCAATTACTTCTTCTTTTGTTGCCGTAGGCTTACCATATTTAATATTTTCATAAATTGTACCGGCAAAAAGGTAAACATCCTGTTGTACCATACCAATATTGTTTCTAAGAGATTTTAATTTCACATTTCTTATATCTTCATCATCAATAGATATACTTCCTTTTGTTACATCATAAAATCTCGGTATAAGATTACACAGTGTTGTTTTGCCTGCACCTGACGAACCTACTAAGGCAATATAGGAGCCTGCCGGAATTTCAAGATTAATGTGCTTTAAAACTCTATGATCATTATCATTATATCTAAAAGATACATCATCAAATTTAATATTCCCTACAACATTTGTCAGTTCCTTAGCCCCCTCTTTATCTTTAATTTCAGGTTCCATATCCAGAATCTGTCTGAATCTTTCATAGCCGGAATATCCATTTTGGAACTGCTCTGTAAAATCAATCAATGTTTTAACAGGATCAGTAAAAATATTTATATAAAGAAGGAAGGTTACAAAATCAGTTACATTAACCATATTTTTTGTAAACATAATGCCACCTGCAACTATAACCACCAAGTTAATCATGGTATTAAAACCAATTAGACCGGCATTATAACCACCCATGTATTTATAGTTGTTTTTCTTCGCCTCTAAGAAAGCCTTGTTACCAATTTCGAATTTTTCATTTTCAAGCTGTTCGTTGGCAAAAGATTTTACAACTCTGATACCTGACAAATTATCTTCTATCTGCTCGTTAATGGCTGCTATTTTCTTTCTGTTGATTCTAAATGTTTGCTTCATTTTCTTATTAAAGAAATATGCATAGACAATCATAAATGGAACTAAAGCAAATGCAGCTAATGCAAGTTTTTTATCGATACTTAATAAAATACATAAAGCACCAATAATTTTTATTACTGAAATAGTTACGTTTTCAGGTCCATGATGTAGTAATTCTGTTATGTCAAATAAGTCAGATGTGATTCTGGACATTAGCTGACCTACTTTTTGGTCATCAAAGAATGAAAAAGGCATTTTCTGAAAATGTGCAAAAATTTCTGCTCTCATGTCATATTCTATTTTTGCCCCCATTACATGCCCATAATTTGATATAAAATAATTACAGTAAATTTGAATTATTATTAATACAAAAACAGCTATTGCAATGTACAAAATTTGCTTAAATGCCTGTTGTGGGTTCATATGCACAACTGTTGAAGTAATATATCTAACTACCAAAGGTATTATCAGAGCTACTATAGATGCTATAATTGCAAAAAAAGTATCTGCAAAAAACACTCTTTTGTACGGTTTATAGTAGCTAATCATTTTCTTAAGATTTTCTTTCATAATATTTTCCTCTAAAATATTTTTATATTGCGAAACGCAATTAAACTCCTTTGTCATATAAAATTAATTTATACGGCAAAGGAGTTCTTTTACTTTATTTATTATGTATAATTAGTCCATTAATGATTCTAATGTTTTTCTAATTGCTAAAATAAATTCTTCTGTATTTAATTTCTTCTTGTTTTCTAATGTTGAAATTAAATATAAGTCACCTGTCATTTCACCATTTTCGATTGTGTCGATACAAGCTTTTTCAAGTTTGTCTGCAAATTCCATAAGTTCAGGAAGATTATCAATTTCGCCTCTCTTTCTAAGAGCACCTGACCATGCAAAAATTGTTGCAATAGGGTTTGTTGATGTTTCTTCTCCCTTTAAGTATTTGTAGTAATGTCTCTGAACTGTACCATGAGCAGCTTCATATTCGTAGTATCCCTTTGGTGAAGCAAGTACAGATGTCATCATTGAAAGTGAACCAAATGCTGTAGCAACCATGTCTGACATAACGTCACCATCATAGTTCTTACAAGCCCAAATATATCCACCTTCTGATCTCATAACACGTGCTACTGCATCATCGATAAGTGTATAGAAATATTCGATTCCTGCAGCATCAAATTTTTCTTTATATTCAGCTTCAAAAATATCATTAAATATATCCTTGAATGTATGGTCATACTTCTTTGAAATAGTATCTTTTGTAGCAAACCATAAATCCTGTTTTGTATCAAGGGCAAAATTAAAACAACTTCTTGCAAAGCTTTCAATTGATTCATTAATATTGTGCATACCCTGAATAATACCAGGTGTTTCAAAGTTATGAATTAATTCTCTTGTTTCTTCTCCTGCTTCATTTGTGTATACAAGTTCTGCTTTTCCGGCAGCTGGGATTTTCATTTCAACACCCTTATAAACATCACCGTATGCATGACGTGCAATAGTAATTGGCTTTGTCCAATTCTTTACATAAGGTTCAATACCTTTTACAATAATTGGTGCTCTGAAAACTGTACCATCTAAAATAGCTCTGATAGTTCCGTTAGGACTCTTCCACATTTCCTTTAAATTGTATTCAGGCATTCTTGCTGCATTTGGTGTAATAGTTGCACATTTAACAGCTACTCCGTATTTCTTTGTAGCTTCTGCTGAATCAAAAGTAACCTGATCATTAGTTTCATTTCTGTACTTTAAACCTAAATCATAATACTCTGTCTTTAAATCTACGAATGGTAACAATAACTCATCTTTAATCATTTTCCAAAGAATTCTTGTCATTTCGTCTCCATCCATTTCTACTAATGGAGTAGTCATTTTAATTTTTTCCATCATAAGTCCTCCTAAATCTACTGTAGTATCTTTGTAGATTATATCTAAATTCAACAAGAATGTAAAGTCAAAGAGACTTCACAGTAATCCTTTAAACAAAACATTATTTGTCGCAAAGAATCTTATTTTATTTTTACCCTCTTAACATTACTCCATTTTTTTGAAAGAACTTTTCTACTTCCATACTTTTTATAAGCTTTTACTCTGAAGTAATATTTCTTTTTAGACTTCAATTTTTTAATTGTTACACTTGTTTTAGTAACTAATAAAGAATCTCCATACATGCCCTTTACGCTATCGCATGATAAATTAGGCTTATTTTTCCCTATATTATTTTAAAAATTTCACATACATTAACAAGACCTGCCCCCTGTCTGTTTCTGTCCATAAACATATCCGTTGCACTGCTTTTTAGGATTTTTTTACATTCCGTATTTGTAAGATTATTATTGCAACTTAACATTAAAGCTATAATGCCCGTAATAATTGGTGTAGCCATTGATGTGCCACTTTTCTTCACATACAAATATTTTTTTCTCCACAAATTACAACAACTAATAATATTGTTTGCCGGTGCTACAATGTCAGGTTTTACTATACATTGTTTTGTAGGACCGCGCCCTGAATAGTTGTAAATAATTTTTCCATTAACTTTCATCTGTACATTATCATTTTCTGCACCTACAGTTATAATTTTGCCACAATCTCCAGGCGTGGAAATTGAACTTGGTCCCGGCCCGTTATTACCTGCAGCAGCCACTACTATATAACCTAAATCCCATAAAAGTTCCACTTCTTTTAGCAGTCTTTTGTTTTCATCCTTTTCATTACCCAAAGTACCAAAAGAAATGTTAACAATTTTTATGCCATAACTTTTTCCATTGTCAATAATCCAATGTATACCATCAATTACATTTTCTTCTATTCCTCTACCTGTTTTGTCTAATACTTTTAAAGATACTAAGTTTGATTTTGGAGCAATACCTTTGAACACACCTTTTGACAAATTGCCATTACCACCAATTATTCCTGCCACATGAGTTCCATGACCTTCATCATCATACACTTTGTTTTCTGCTATTTCATCAAAACTTCTTTCCTTTGTAAAATCTTTAAATAGAACAATTCTATTTTCAAAATCAGGATGACCAGCAATTCCACTATCCAAAATTGCTACAACAATATCTTCGCCCATAATTTTCTTTTCATGTATTATGTTTATTTTTAATTTATTCCTAACAATATTCATATTAAATCCTAGATTATTTTTTTCTAATTATTTCTAATTTAATATATGCGTACACATTTTAATTGTCTATGGAGATTGACTTTCCCAAAGTTCATCACGCCCATACTCTCACAATTATGAATAATCATTTTGTAACAATATCTGTAATAAATATTTAGGAGCTATAACATCACAATCATATTAAATAGAACATTAATACTTTTTTGATTTTTTTGTAAACATGACAGGCATTAGGTCATATTATTTAGTGTAAGTAAAAATTTTAGGAGATTTAACATGAGTGATTTAGCAGCAACAAACTGTGGATGCGGATGCGGTAATGATGGAGGAAACAACAACTGCCTTTTCCTTATTCTTATTCTCTTATTCTGCGGTGGATGCGGTAATGGTTGTGGAAACAATGGTTTCTTCGGCGGAAATGACTGCTGTTCAAGCATAATCTGGTTATTTATTTTATTTAGCTGTTGTGGTTGTGGAAACGGAAATTTCTTTGGTGGAAACGGCGGTAATGGTTGCGGTTGTGGCTGTTAGTTAATAATAATGATTATTACGAATATGATTTATTTTGCCTGTTAAACAAATCATTAAACAGTCTAAATTTATATAACGGCAATTTTTTTACTTTGCTTATAATAATTGTTGCCATTGATTAATCTTTGTTAATTATATGGCATAAAATTTACCAATATAATTATGTTTCAATAAACCAAAAGGAGTTACAGTCTTATGTGCAAAAACAGGTATAAACAAACAAAATTTGATTGTATGGTCACTAACGAAACCATGCAGCTTATGAAGGCTGTAATTCCTTACATTGACGGTCCTATAAGTAATCTTCTTGGAATAATGATAAAATTTAAAGAATTGGAAAATGCCTCCTTTATTAATTCCAATATAGCAATAACCACAATGAATGAAAATCATAGTAAATCTACCGAAAACATGCTAAGTGATATTATGGAGTTTATGGATGAGGATACAAAAGAATCTATGGAAAATATTAAATCCATGATGGAAATGATGGATATGTTTAAAGATATGGATACGGCAGATATTTTCCAAACTATGGATGACTTTTCAAGTTCAATTTAATTAAATTAGTAATTTTACGATTAATAATATTATAATGGTATTTTTCAATATAAAACTGAATACTATTTAAAGAATAAAAATAAATAATAAATTTAAGGAGTTTTTATGAGCAACAACAAATGGATGGATGATCCTGTGTTAGATGGCATATCAAAAGAACGTCTGGAAGTTCTTACTAATATTATCGAAGGTGCAAAAGGTATGGAGCCTAAGGATATGTTTACATATTTTATCAGACAATCTAACATGGCTGGAAAACAAGGCATTAATTTCACAAATGCCGAAACCGAATTGATTCTTAATGTATTAAAAGAAGATATGTCTCCTGAAGAAATCAAACGTGTTGATATGGTAAAACAAATTGTAAATTCTTTAAGCAAAAAGAGAAAGCACTAAAGGCTTTCTCTCTTTTATATATAGCTTTCAAAATAACAACCGGCTTATTTACCACTGTCATTTTATTTTACTACTAAGTTAATGATTCTTCCCGGAACATAGATTTCTTTTACAATATTTCCGTTAATCTTGTCTGCAATAGCTTCCTTTCCGGCAGCAATTGCATCTTCTTTTGAAATATCAGCAGGCACTTCAATAACTTCTTTTGTCTTTCCGTTAATCTGAACAGGAATCTTGATTTCATCATCTTTCATTAATTCCTCATCAGCTTCAGGCCATGAATTATTTTCAAATACACTACCTGTATTTCCAAGTTTCTCCCAAAGTTCTTCAGCTATATGAGGTGCAAATGGAGCAATAAGAGTTGTAAATGTCTGAATAGTTTCTTTATCAACTCCACCTTCTCTCTTTGCAATTTCATTTAACTTATTGTTGTATTCCATAAATCCTGAAACAACAGTATTTAAACTAAAGTCTTCAAGACGTTTGGTAATAGTGTGAACCATCTGGTGACGAATCTTTATCATTTCCTTTGTAGCCTTAACATCTTTTTCAATGCTGTCAGTTGCTAATTTCCAGAATTTTGTGATAAATCTATAAACACCATCAATACCTCTTTCATCCCATTCAGAATCAAGTTCAGGTGGTCCTACGAACATTTCATAAAGTCTTAATGAGTCACAACCGTAATCTCTTACTAAATCATCAGGTGAAACAACGTTACCTTTTGACTTACTCATCTTGATACCATTTTTACCGGTAATCATACCCTGGTTAAATAATTTCTTAAATGGCTCTTCAAAATCAACTACACCTATATCATATAAGAATTTTGTATAGAATCTTGAATATAATAAATGAAGAACTGCATGCTCAACACCACCGATGTACATATCTACAGGTAAATTATCATGAGCCTTCTGCTTTGAAACAAGTTCTTTATCATTTTTGTTATCTACATATCTTAAGAAATACCATGATGAACCTGCCCACTGAGGCATTGTGTTTGTTTCACGTTTTGCAGGCTTACCACAACATGGACATGTTGTATTTACCCATTCATCAATTGCTGCAAGTGGTGATTCACCTGTACCTGTTGGCTCATAAGATTCAACATCAGGTAATAATAATGGTAACTGATCTTCAGGTACCGGTACAGGACCACAGTCAGGACAATGAATAATTGGAATTGGTTCCCCCCAATATCTCTGTCTTGAGAATACCCAGTCACGTAATTTGTAATTAACAGTTGCTTTACCAAAGCCCTTTTCTTCAATAATGTGAGGAGCTTCCTTCTTAAGAACTGATGATTCCATGCCATTCCATTCGCCTGAATTAATCATAGTACCAACAGCCTCTGTGTAAGCTTCTGTCATGTTTTCAATTTCTTTTCCATCTTTCGCAATAACCTGAATAATTGGTATATCAAATTTCTTTGCGAATTCAAAGTCTCTGTCATCATGTGCAGGTACACACATAATGGCACCTGTTCCATAATCAGCTAATACATAATCTGAAAGCCAGATTGGAACCTTTGCTCCATTAAGTGGGTTAATTGCATAACTACCTGTAAATACACCTGTTTTTTCTTTTCCCTGAAGTCTGTCTACTGATGACTTGTTTGCTGCCATCTGAATGTATTCTTCCACAGCAGCCTTCTGTTCAGGTGTAGCAAGTCCTAATGCTTTTTCATGTTCAGGTGCTAAAACCATAAATGTTGCCCCATGAAGAGTATCTGGTCTTGTTGTATAAACTGTAATAACATCTTCTGTATTTTCAACCTTAAAGTCAACCTCTGCACCATATGACTTACCAATCCAGTCACTCTGCATTTTTTTAACTTTTTCAGGCCAGTCAAGCTTATCTAAATCTGCTAATAATCTGTCAGCATATGCTGTAATCTTTAACATCCACTGATTTAAATTCTTCTTTGTAACTTCTGCTCCACATCTTTCACAGCAGCCGTTTACAACTTCTTCGTTTGCAAGACCTGTTTTACATGAAGGACACCAGTTAATTGGCATCTGCTTCTGATAAGCAAGTCCTTTTTTGAACATCTGAACGAAAATCCACTGTGTCCACTTGTAGAAGTTAGGATCAGTTGTGTTTACTTCCATGTCCCAATCATAAAGTGCAGCGATTTCATTAATCTGTCTTTTGATATTCTTAATATTTGCTGCTGTTGAAATTGATGGGTGTGTTTTCATTTTGATAGCATAGTTTTCAGCTGGTAAACCGAATGCATCCCAGCCCATTGGATGAATAATATGATATCCATGAAGCATCTTATATCTACTCCAAACATCACTAATAACATATCCTCTCCAGTGTCCTACATGAAGTCCTGATCCTGATGGATATGGGAACATGTCAAGACAATAATACTTTGGTTTTGTTTTGTCAGCGTTAATAGGATTTACATCCCAATTATGACGCCATTTTTTCTCAATTTCCTTATGATTATAAGGTGTTGCCATAACTTATTTTCCTCCTAGATTTATATGTAAATTAAACTTAATTGCGCTTATAAGCACTTTAAATAATTACCTTTTATAATTTCAATAAACAGTCCCTAAAAATCATAAATATTAATTATTTCTTCTTAGATGACTTCTTTTTATTTTTGGTTGTTTCAGGCTCAATACCTGCTTTCTTTTTCCTCTGTTGTTCTAATTTCTTATTGACTTTGAAATTCTTCTTTACTGTATCTTCTTTTACTTTTATTTCACAAAGCACCTGACATGAGCCAACATTTCCTGCAAGATCTTTTGCCTTAACAACAACAGGTGTTTTTTCGCTTTCTCGAAGCTGTTCCTTTTCAAGTGTATATACTTTTATTTCACTTGTAGGTTCATTACAGGTTACTGTAGCCTTAACCATGTCTATGATTTTTTGAACATTCTTCTTTGTATTAATATCATTTGGACTTTTACTTTTTACTTCTAATGTAAATACCTGTTTACTACAACTTACTACCGGTGGTGTAGTATCTACCACCTGTACTTTCTGTGAAATGCTGTACTTCTTACCGTCTTTTGACTTGTATTTATATTTCACAGTATAATTTCCAACTGCTGAAGTATCTACTGTATTATGTTTCAATCTTCCAGTAATATCTTTACCCTTTGTTCCAAAGGCTATTAAATTACAGTAATAATTAAACTGATGTCCTTTTTCAACAGTAACTGTCTGAGAACCTTTAACAACAGTACCGTTTTTTATCTTCTTGTAAGGATTGTTCTCACTTAGATCTGTAGGATCCCAGCCACATTTTCTGGATACTTTTACAACCGGTGAAAAATCTATAGGCAATGTATCTTTTTTCTTGCCTTTTTTTACTGATACCAATGTGTTTTTCTTACAATTTTCAAATATCCAATTAGCGGCATTTGCTGTTAAAACAATATTCTTTCCTGAAGCTTTCTTTTTTCCAATGCTCCTATAAGATGATTTGACCAGTTTGTAATCTTCCTTACCTGAGTATGATGGTGACTGAATCCATACATTCTTATCTAAATATGAATTATATTTGTGCCAACCACTGTATTTATTAAGCCATGTATATTTGGTCTTAATTCTAAAATTTCCATTAGGAAGACTCTTTCCAACTGAGCATCTAAAAGACTTAACAGCCACTTTTGTTTTCTTGTCCTTTGAATACTGATAAACAATTACTGCCTTAAGTTTCTTATTTACTTCTATATAATACCTATCTGAAAAAGCTGTCTTTTTATTTTCTGTTTCTTCTTCTACACCTTTTCCTGAAAGTTTACTTGCTTTGTCAGCCTCTGACGTAACCTTATTTTGAATAAACATAAGAGCACCAAAAATAATACCTGCAACAATTAAAATTTCAAGAAGAGTAATAACTGTATTCTTAAATCTTTTTTCTTTGACAATCTTTTTAATATCCAATTTCGTACTCCATTTTATTTTTATACGCAAAAAGCCACCTTAAGCCTATGCATACTAATTTATTATACAACATTGTAAGCATTTTTCAAGGTGACTTTCGTTATATTACTTTATTACTTTTTATTTCTATCTTATTGCATCCTTCATGCTCTTAACATATTCTCCAACATAAGGAACACTTTCTTTTCCATATTCTGCAACAATTTTTACAATGGCACTTCCGACAATTGCTCCATCAGCATACTGGCAAACATTTTTTGCCTGCTCAGGCTTGGCAATACCAAATCCAATTGCGCAAGGTACATCTGTTGCTTCTTTTACAAGTTTAGTCATTGCTCCTAAATCTGTTGCTATGTTTTGCCTGATACCTGTAACTCCAAGAGATGATACAACATATACAAAACCTTCTGCTGATTTGGCAATTTTTGTAATTCTCTCTTCCGATGTTGGAGCAATAAGTGGTATTAAATCAATGCCTGCTTTATTGCAGAAAGGTACTAGTTCATCGCGTTCTTCGTATGGACAATCAGGTACAATAACACCTGAAATTCCACATTCAACACATCTTGCCATAAACTTTTCTGTTCCATAACGATAAATTACGTTTACATATGTCATAAATACTAAAGGTATATTTACCTGCTCTTTTATTTCCTTTATGACATCAAACAATTTATCTGTTGTACATCCACCCTGTAATGCCCTTAAATCTGCTTCCTGAATTACAGGTCCTTCTGCTATTGGATCAGAAAATGGAATTCCAACTTCGATGATATCTGCTCCATTCTTTTCCATTTCTATAATTAATTTTTGTGTTGTTTCTAAATCAGGATCTCCTCCTGTTACAAAAGCTATGAAAGCTTTTCCATTCTTAAATGCATCGCTTACTTTACTCATAAATCTGTACTCCTCTATATCTTGCTATTGCTGCTACGTCCTTGTCACCACGTCCTGAAACATTTACTACAATAATTTTATTCTTATCAAGAGTCTTTGCATACTTCATTGCATAAGCAATGGCATGTGAACTTTCAATTGCTGGAATTATACCTTCAGTTTTTGATAAATATTCAAAAGCCTCAACTGCTTCCACATCAGTAATTGGAACATATTTTGCTCTTCCTGTATCATGTAAATTTGCATGTTCTGGTCCAATTCCCGGATAATCAAGTCCTGCTGAAATTGAATAAACAGGTGCAATCTGTCCATCATCATTTTGACAGAATAAAGATTTCATTCCATGGAAAATTCCTTCTGTACCATTTGCTATAGTTGCGGCATTTTTAGGATTATCTACACCAAGTCCGGCTGCTTCACATCCAATTAATGCAACATCTTTATCTTCAATAAAATTATAAAATGCACCCATGGCATTTGAGCCACCACCTACACAGGCAATAACTGCATCAGGAAGTCTACCTTCTACTTCCATAATCTGTTCTTTAATCTCCTTACTAATAACGCTCTGGAAATCTCTAACAATTGTTGGGAAAGGATGCGGCCCCATAACTGAACCTAATACATATAATGTATCGTCCATTCTATTTGTCCATTCCCTCATAGCCTCATTTACTGCATCTTTTAATGTCATTGTTCCACTTGTAACAGGATGAACTTTAGCACCTAAAAGTTCCATTCTAAACACATTTAAAGCCTGACGTTCACAGTCTTCTTTTCCCATATAGATTTCACATTCCATATCCATAAGTGCTGCGGCTGTTGCTGTTGCCACACCATGCTGACCTGCTCCTGTTTCTGCAATAACTCTTGTTTTACCCATTTTCTTTGCAAGTAAAACCTGACCTAAAACATTATTAATTTTATGAGAACCTGTATGGTTTAAATCTTCTCTCTTTAAATAGATTTTTGCACCACCTAAATCCTTTGTCATTTTTTCTGCATAATATAATAATGAAGGTCTGCCTGCATAATTATTTAAAAGGTCTGTTAATTCCTTATTAAACTCCGAATCATTTTTGTAATGATTGTAAGCTTCTTCAACTTCATTTACCGCTGTCATTAATGTTTCCGGAACATACTGTCCACCATGTATACCAAATCTTCCTTTACTCATTGTCTTCTCCTTTTAATTGTTGTAACATTTGTTTTTTATTTTCAGCTTTCATAAATGTTTCTCCAATAAGCACACCATTTACGTTAGCTTTTTTTAATCTTTCAATTTCTATATTGCTTTTAATACCACTTTCAGCAACAAATAAAATATTATCCGGCACAAGCTTTCTTAATCTTTCGCTATTTCCAATATCCACTGTAAAAGTTTTTAAATCTCTGTTATTTACACCGATTATTCTTGCACCGCTTTTTATTGCTTTTTCAATTTCTTCTTCATCATGGGCTTCAACTAATGCTGACATACCAAGACTGTCGCAGATTTCTATGTACTTTCTTATTGTGTCTTCATCAAGCAATGAACAAATCAAGAGTACAGCAGATGCACCATGAATTTTTCCGTCATATATCATATACTCATCAACAACAAAATCTTTTCTAATTAATGGTATTGATACATTTTCGCTTATTTCTTTTAAGTACTTTTTATCACCTTTAAAATACTCAGGCTCTGTTAAAACTGAAATACAGCTTGCTCCTGCCTTCTCATATTCCTTTGCTATTTCTATATAAGGAAAATCTTCGGCAATAATTCCTTTTGATGGTGAGGCTTTTTTTACTTCGCATATGAAATTAATGCCTTTTTGGGCTAAAGTTTTTTCAAATTCTAAATTTCCTTTTGGCATATTTAAAGCCTTCTCTTTTACTAATTTTAAAGGAATGTTTGCTTTTTCCAATTCAACTCTTTTTCTTGTTGATTGTGCTAGTTTATCTAAAATCATATAACTCCTTTACTTATTGCTTTCTTCTATGTAAGCCTGTAATTTTTCGTATGCTTTTCCGCTGTCAATTGTTTCTCTTGCAATATTAATTGCTTCTTCGTATGTTAAATGGTCATTTTGAACATAAATACAAGCACCTGCATTTAATAAAACTGCGTCTCTCTTTGCTCCCTGAAGTTTTCCACTTAAAATGTCTTTTGTAATCTGAGCATTTTCTGTTCCGTCTCCACCTTCCAAATCAGACTTCTTACAAATTGAGATTCCATAATCTTCAGGATTCATTTCGTAAGATTTTGTTTCACCATTTCTAATTTCACAAACTGTTGTTTTTGTACTAGGTGTAATCTCGTCCATTGTGTCCTGACCAAAAACAACCATACCTTTCTTAACTCCAAGATTTAAAAGTACCTTTGCAATTGGTTCTACTAATTCTTCTTCATAAACACCAATAATTTCCATTGATGCTCCTGCCGGATTAGTTAAAGGTCCTAAAACGTTGAAAATTGTTCTAAGTCCTAAAGCACCTCTAACAGGTCCTACAAACCTCATTGCCGGATGATATTTCTGTGCAAATAAGAAACAAAAACCAACTTTATCTAATAATTCTTTGCTTTGCTCAGGTTCCAATGTTATGTTTGCTCCTAATGCTTCTAAAACATCGGCAGCTCCTGACTTACTTGAAACTCCTCTGTTTCCATGTTTTGCCACTTTACAACCTGCCGCTGCCGCTACAAATGCTGATGTTGTGGAAATATTAAATGTATTTGCCTTATCTCCACCTGTTCCTACAATTTCAAGGACCTCCATGTCATGTAATAATTTTGTTCCATTATCACGCATACCTCTGGCTGAACCTGATACTTCTTCAATAGTTTCACCTTTCATTCTAAGTGCTACAAGATACGCACTAATTAATGTATCAGGTGTTTCACCGCTCATAATTTCATTCATAACTTCTTTTGTTTCATCAAAAGTTAAGTCCTGTTTATTCACTAATTTCTCTATGGCTTCTTTAATCATACTTAAACCTCCAATTTTTTTGTTTATTGAATTTAATTTCGCATACTTATCTGTAAATAATAATCTTTTTAATTTATTTTTTAATCTTTAAAAAGTTATCTACGATTTTTTCTCCTTCAGGTGTCATAACTGATTCCGGATGAAACTGTAAACCATAAATTTTATATTTTTTGTGTTGGACAGCCATTATTTCATTGTCACATTCATCAATAGCTATAACTTCCAATTCCTCGGGTATTGTATCAGGATTAGCCGACAACGAATGGTATCTTGCACCTTTAAATGGTGAATCCATCCCCTTAAAAATCGGACTGTCATTTGTAATTGTCATGTTACTTTGTTTCCCATGCATCAATTGTTTTGCGTAAGTAACCTTTGCACCAAATACCTCACAAATACTCTGATGTCCCAAGCAAACTCCTAAAATTGGATATTCTCCCTTTAGCTTTTCTACCACCTCTTCGCATATACCTGCATTTTCCGGCTTCCCAGGCCCTGGTGATAATATAATATGTGAAGGATTTAATTTTCTAATATCCGCAATTGTGTATTCATCGTTTCTTACCACCTTAATTTTTCCATCAGTTAATTTTCCAACTAATTGAACAAGGTTATAAGAAAAACTATCATAATTATCTATTAATAAAACCATTACTTGTTTACCTCACTTCCTCGTTTAATTGCGTCTATTACTGCCCCTGCTTTATGAGCACATTCCATATATTCGCTTTCAGGTACGCTGTCTGCAACAATTCCTGCACCTGCCTGAACATATACTTTATTTCCTTTTTTTATTGCCGTTCTAATTGCAATACATACATCTAGATTTCCTGATAAATCAATATAACCAATGGCACCACCGTATACACCTCTTGGTTCTTTTTCTAATTCATCAATAATTTCACAAGCTCTAAATTTTGGTGCACCTGATAATGTGCCTGCCGGTAAAAGTGCTGAAACTGTATCACAACTGTCTTTATCCTCTCTTAACTCTCCACATACAGTTGAAGCAATATGCATTACTTTTGAAAATCTATGAATCTTCATATATTCTTCTAAATAAACACTTCCATATTTTGCAATTCTTCCAATGTCGTTACGTGCCAAATCAACTAACATATTATGTTCTGCTAATTCTTTTTCATCTTTTAAAAGTCCTTCTTCTAATGCTTTATCTTCTTCCTGATTTTTTCCTCTTGGCCTTGTCCCTGCAACAGGAAATGTTGTTAATTTGCCATCTACTAATTTAACCATTGTTTCAGGAGAGGCACCTGCTATCTGCATATCTTCTGACTGGATAAAATACATATAAGGCGAAGGATTAGTAGTTCTTAAAACTCTATAGGCGTTCATTAAACTGCTGTTATATTCAGCTTCAAATCTTCTTGAAATAACGCCCTGAAAAATATCTCCCTCTCTGATATATGCCTTTGTTTTTTCAATCATATTGCAATATTCTTCTTTAGAAACATTACATTTAAAATCTACATTTTCCTGTGCATGATACTCAGGTAATGGACTTTGTTCATTTATAAGTGAAATCATTTTTTCAATTTCAAGTAAAGCTCCGTTATATCCCTGATGACCATCTTTTGACTTCATGTTTGCAATTACTAATATTTTTTGTCTTAAATGATCAAAAGCAATTACCTTGTCAAAAAGCATTAAATGATAATCATCAACATTGCTTTCTTTTAAATTTAATTTAGGTTCAGCATAGCCAATCATTTCGTATCCAAAATATCCAACAAAACCACCGGTAAAAGTTGGCATTCCTTCAATTTTAGGTGACTTATATTTTTCTAACTGTTTTCTTAGTGCATCCATTGGATCCATTGTTACAGTAGTTTCAATCTCGCCACTTTTCTGGGTTACCTTTCCGTTCTTGCATGTTATGTGCAAAACAGGTTCATAACCTAAAAAAGAATATCTTGCCCATTTTTCTCCACCTTCTACACTTTCAAGCAAGAAAAAGTTTTTACCAAATTCTTCCATTTTTCTTAAAAGTGAAATTGGAGTAATAACATCAGCATATATTTCCTTGCAAATAGGAATCATGCTATAGTCCTTTGTTAATTCTTCGATTTCTTCAAAACTTTGTGTTTTCATATGTTCTCCTCTCGCATATCTGACTGTTTAATTATTTCAGTTAAATAGCGCCTATGATTTCCGGCTGTTAAAGTTGGTCTTCGCTTGTTAGAACAGTTCGATTCCGTACACTTTGTGTACTTCATCTCACTTGAGCTGACCGCTCAATGTTTTCGTATAAGTGAATATTTTTTTATAAGCAAGCTTCAAAAATATTTCTTTTAGAAATTCATCTATGTTTAGAACAGTTCGATTTCGTACACTTTGTGTACTTCATCTCACTTGAGCTGACCGCTCAATGTTTTCGTATAAGTGAATATTTTTTTATAAGCAAGCTTCAAAAAAATATTCACTTATACGAAAACGCTGTTCTAAACAGTAACAAAAAAAAGGCCCTGTCTCTTCACGTATATAACGTAAAGGGACAAAAGCCTTATAAATTCAACTTCTGCGGTGCCACCCAAATTAATGTATAACACATTCTCTCAACAGCATACCATCATATGCTTACTCTTTTAACGGTGAGTCTCCGTCAGCGTCTACTACCTAATAATGTGGTTTCAAGCTGCCCTCTTAAGTCCATTCATCGCTGTTAGTTTGTTGTCTCACACCAACCGACAACTCTCTGAAAAACGTCCCATACGACTACTTACTCTTAATCAACGGTTTCACAATACTTTTAAAGTTTAGTCTACTAAAGCGTTAATGTCAACCTACATATTTAATGTATTCTTGATTTATTTTATGCTTTTTATTTCATCAACTGCCTCTTTTAGCTGTTCTAATGCTTTTTTCAATGTTTCTCTTGGACATGCAATATTGATTCTCTGGAAGCCTTCTCCTTCTTTTCCAAAGATATATCCTGAGTCAAGCCACAGTTTGGCTTTTTCAACGATAAACTTTTCAAGTTCTTTGTCCTCTAAACCTAACGCACTACAATCAAGCCAAATCAGATATGTTCCTTCAGGTTCAATTAATTTTATCTGTGGTATATTTGTTTCTAGATAATCTCTTAAGAAATTAAGGTTATCTAATAAATATTCTTTCAATTCATTCAGCCATTGTCTACCATATTTATATGCTACCTCGCATGCTACAAGTCCCATTAAATTAACCTGACTGTAACCAACCCTATCCAATTGCTTTAATACTTTTTTTCTAATTTCAAGATTAGGAATAAAAATATTTGAAATTTGAAGTCCTGCAAGATTAAATGTTTTGGTTGATGCTGTACATGTAATTGTTATATTCTGATATTTTTCATCTAATGATGAAAATACAATATGCTTATTTTCAGGATAAACAAAGTCACTGTGAATTTCATCACTTACAATTTTTACATTGTGTTTTAGACAAATATCTCCTATCTTTTCTAGCTCCCATTTTTTCCAAACTCTACCAACCGGATTATGTGGACTACATAAAATAAATAACTTAACATTATTTTCTATTATTTTCTTTTCAAAATCTTCAAAATCAATTTCATATTTTTTGCCATTTCTAACTAAAGAATTGTTCACTAATTTTCTATTACTATCAATAATTACTTCAGTAAATGGGTAATATACAGGATTTTGAATTAATACACTATCACCTTCATTAGTAAGTGCATTAATTGCCAATACTATGGCAAATACTACACCCGGTGTTTTTATTAGCCATTCTTTTTTTACATGCCAATTAAAATTATCATTATACCAATTGTATACTGCATCAAAATATTCTTCTTTACTTTCACTGTAGCCATATATACCGTGACTTACTGCTTTATTTAATGCCACAATAATTTCAGGTGAAGTTTGAAAATCCATGTCTGCAACCCATAAAGGTAACAAATTAAATATACTAGGGGGTGGAACCTTCCAACTTAATCACATTGGTGTTATGTGTTCATTTTTAACAACTGTGATTTTTAAATAAGCTTAAATGTAATACATGTACTGACTAAAATCGTTACTTTGTAAATAATCTTTTTCTAAGTCTTCTAATGAAATATTAAGTAATACTTCATCAAGTTTTTCATTTACTTTATCAATTACTGATTCTTCAATAACCTGTTCTGCTATATTGCCCTGGCCTTCATACTCTTTTTCAATCTTATAAGTTCCATCAAGTGCTTCAATAATTGATGCCACAGTAATGTCCTTAGCACTCTGATTTAATAAATATCCACCCTGGGCACCTTTAATACTTTTAATAATTCCATGCCTTCTTAGTCCTGCAAAAACCTGTTCAAGATACTGTAAAGATATATCATTTCTTTCTGCAATACTGCTAAGTTTCACATGACCGTTTTTTGAATTAATAGATAAGTCTATTAATGATATTATTCCATATCTGCTTTTCTTTGATAACTTCATATTACATCTCTTTTCCTTTTTTTAATTAATCCTATATGTTTAGTAGGATATAAAGTATATTACCTTTATTTTATATAAATGTCAACTAAAACATACTATTTTTATATGAATTAAATATTTTAATTATAAAATACTGCTTGCAACACTCCAGATACCAAGTATATACTTTATTGCAAAAAAAAACAGGAGATTAATTGCACTAATCATTGATGCCTTGCAACTATAATCAATACAACTAATCCCCTGCCCTTAAGGAGTGATTATATAATTTCTATTTAAAATCTTAACCCTGTTTGGATTTTGCTATTTCTTTTTCCTGTACATCAGGTGGTGCCTGTTCGTATCTGGATACAACATATTCAAATTCACCACTTCCACCTGTCATTGAACGAAGTGAAGTTGAATATTCATACATTTCAAGTAATGGTATTTCAGCTTCTATAATCTGTTTTCCATTATCAGAATTCATATTGTATACACGACCACGTCTTTTATTCAAATCTCCAAGAATATCACCTGAATATTTTTCCGGTGCTGTAATTGTAACCATAGCAATTGGTTCCAACAGTACAGGATTAGCTTCCATAAAGCCTTTCTTAAAAGCTATTATTGTTGCCATCTTAAATGCCATTTCAGAAGAATCAACAGGATGGTATGAACCATCTGTTAATGTAGCCTTAATGCCGACAACCGGATAACCTGCCAATGGACCCTCTTTTACACATTCCTGAATTCCTTTTTCAACTGCCGGGAAATAATTTTTTGGCACAGCTCCACCAAATATTTTTTCATCAAAAATATAAGGTTTTGATAAGTCACCTGATGGTTCAAACTCAATTACAACATCACCATATTGTCCATGACCACCTGACTGTTTTTTGTGTTTACCCTGAACCTGTGCCTTACTCCTTATTGTTTCTTTAAATGGAACTTTTGGTCGTTCTAAAATAACATCTACTTTGTATCTGTCTTTCAGTTTAGATGCAACAACTTCCAATTGCTGATGACCGATTCCGTAAAGAAGAGATTGTTTATTTTCCGCATCAATAACTGACTTCAAAGTCAAGTCTTCAATACATAATTTAGTAAGTGCCTGAGCTAATTTGTCCTCATCCCCCTTTTTCTCAGCTCTATATGCCATATACGCATAAGGCTTTGACATTGTTGTTGGATGATATACAATTGGCCACTGTTTCGTTGATAAAGTATCTCCTGTTCTTGTGCTTGTAAGCTTACCTATTGCCCCAATATCTCCTGAGTGCAATTCACTTACTTCAGTAACATTCTTTCCGCAAATAACATACAGTTTGTTTAATTTTTCTTCTATATTTTTTGTTGGATTGTAAACAACATCACCTGTTTTTAATATGCCTGTTCTTACTTTTACTAAAGAATATTTTCCAACAAATGGATCCATTATTGTTTTAAATACATAAGCAGAAACAGGTTTTGAGTTGTCAAAATCTGCAACCACTTCTTCATCGTTTTCTATGTTAGTTGCTTTTTTCAAAACTTCTGCCTTATCTGCTGATGGAAAATATTTTTCACAGGTCTGTAAGAAACTATTTACACCCTGGCAGGTTACTCCTGATGCAATTTGTACGGGAACGATATCACAATTAATTACACTCTTTCTTAATGCTTTTGATATTTCCTCGTATGTAAAATCTACGCCTGAAAAATACTTATCCATTAATTCTTCATCAGATTCTGCAACAGCCTCCATTAACTGCTCTCTAACCGGAACTAATTTACTTGTAACTGATTCAGGAATTTCCATTTCATCATAATTACCCAAATTATCAATGAACTTTCTACCACCCATTTTCACTACGTTTACATAACCAATTAATTTGTCATTCTCCATAATTGGCAAATGAAATGGTGCTATCTTCTTGCCGAATCTTGACTTTAACTGTTCTACAATTTCCATGTATTTTGCATTGGAATCATCTATATTGGTAACTAAAAATATACATGGGATTTTTCTACGCTCACATGTTTCCCAGGCTTTAACCGTTCCTACTTCTACTCCTGTCTTTCCATTAACCACAATTACAGCAGCGTCCGCAACACTCATGGCATCTTCCATCTGACCGACAAAATCAAAATATCCCGGTGCATCTAATATATTAATTTTCAATCCGTTCCACTCTATTGGTATAACAGATGCACTTATGGAAAACTTACGCTTGATTTCCTCCTTGTCATAATCTGAAATTGTATTTCCATCATCTATGCGTCCCATTCTGGAAATAGTCTTTGTAGCAAAAGCTACTGCCTCAGCAAATGTTGTTTTTCCGGCTCCGCCATGTCCTAAAAAAACAACATTTCTAATATTCTGTGTTTCATAAATCTTCATAACAAGCCTCCTTATTCAATTGTCTTTTCACCGAACTAAAACCTCTTAACTTTCCTCCTTATTTAATATTTTATTAAGGTTTTATTACTTAAATACTATTTTACTTTACTTATAAACTTAATACAAGAAAGGTTATATTTTTAACAAAGTGTTGCTATATTTACTTTAAAGTGTTAAACTTTAAAGCGTTGAAGTTTAACACTTTAAAGTTTTTAAGTTTAAGCTTGCTTAACATAATTATCTATATTAGACTTAACTAAGCAATTTATACATGACAGGAGAACATAATGAGAATAAAAGATGATTTAACATTTGGTTTTGTAGGTATTGGACTAATTGGTGGCTCGGTTGCAAAGGCTTTAAGACGTGTCTATCCAAGTTGCAAAATCATAGTTTATAATAGAGGGGCGAAACCTCGTGTTTTAGCAATAAATGACGGCACAGCAAACATTGCATTAGATACTGTTGATGAAAGATTTTCTGAATGCGATTATATTTTTCTGTGTACCCCCGTTGAACGTAATGTAGAATACTTAACTATTTTAAAAGATATAATTAAACCAACATGCATTATTACAGATGTTGGCAGTGTAAAAACAAATATACACGAAGCAGTTAAGGCTCTTTCTTTAGAAGATAATTTCATAGGTGGCCATCCAATGGCAGGTTCAGAAAAAACAAGTTACGAACATGCAAGTGACCGTTTGCTTGAAAACGCCTACTATGCCATTACTCCTACCGAAAAAGTTAAACAGGAATATGTTAAAGAATACACTGAAATTGTTTCTGACATTGGTGCAATTCCTATAGAAATTTCATACAAGGAACATGACAGAGTTGTTGCAGCCATTAGTCATTTGCCACATTTAATTGCTTCAAGCCTTGTTAATTTGGTAAAACATAATGACAGTAACAAAGAATACATGAAAACATTAGCAGCCGGCGGTTTTAAGGATATTACAAGAATTGCTTCTTCTTCTCCTGAAATGTGGGAGCAGATATGCATGACAAACAATAATAACATAAGTGAAATCCTTGATTTATACATAAAAGATTTGGAAAAAGTTAAGAATGAGTTAGACACAAAGAACGGACAAGCCATTAATCACATGATTGCAGAAAGTAGAGATTATCGAGATAATATTGACGAGCATAACAACAGTATAATTCAAAGAAGTTACAACATATTCTGCGATATTATTGATGAATCAGGTGCCATTGCCACTATTGCTACAATTCTTGCTACAAATGGTGTTAGTATTAAGAACATCGGTATTATTCATAACCGTGAATATGAAGAAGGCGTTTTAAAGATTTCATTTTATGACCAGGCTTCATCAGAGAAAGCTATGGAACAGTTAGAAAGACACAGATACAAAGTTTTTAAACACTAATGTTTTCCAGTAATCTCCTATTGTCTAAATGTTACAAAATTGTTACACTGTTTTTTGTAATTGGCCAAGACAAATTTGAAATAAGGAGGACATAACTATGTGTTTTAAATTTAGTAACTGTACTCAATTATTTAACGCTATTTGTAATTTCTTTAACATTGGTTGTTAATTAATTATGTAAATTAAAACCATCAATACAAAATAATTGTTTAAACTATTTTTGTATTGATGGTTTTTTAATTATTTATTATATTTATTTTTATTATTTCTATTCATGTTCTTTTGTATTGCTCCACAAATTTTATTTAAAATTAAAGAATTATATTAACTTAAATTGAGTCCACTTCTTTGATTTATATCTTCCAATAAAAATTATTCCTCTAAATACTAAATCCATGCTCATGCCAATAGCTGTGCCAATTACCCCCATATCAAGTACTAAACCAAACAATGCAGAAAAGAACAATCTTGCCGCAATTGTAAGAGTTACTGATGTTATCATTGTAAATTTAATATCACCTGTGGCACGAAGTCCGTTTCCTAATGGGCCTGCAAATGGATATGCCACTCCGTTAAATATATTGTTAATAAGAACAAGCCAAATTTTCAAGATTACTTTATTGAATTTTGTTCTATTCCTACTTTAGTATAATCTAAGACATCTTCTCTCTGGATTCTAAGATAATATTCACCCTTATCTATTGTAATACTTTTATAAATTGATTTATCAGGCTGATTTGTACAATCAAGAGTAACTGTCTTTTCTGCAACATTATTACCTTTCTTAAACACTTCAGCTTTAACTTTTCCATCCCATATAGAATTAATACTAATAATTATTTTCTTCTTTTTGTTATTTTTTAATTTAAACCATGCATCTTTTCCGTCATTATATGAGAAACGAAATTCGTTATAATCATTACCGCTTATATCAGCAGCCTTTCCCCTGTCTTTGCATATTGGTGTTCTATTAATACCATACAGATGAGTATTTATTTCGTATTGAGAATCAAGAGGACTTTCTAAATAAACTCTATATTCACCTTTTGGTAATTCACATTCTATTAATTTTTTATTTTCTTCCCAATTACCTATATTATGTGTAACATCGCTCCACTTGTTATTCTCCTTTTTTTGTAATTTAACATTAACATTTATTTTTTTACCGGTTATGTTTTCTCCAAAAACTAGAGATACATATGCTCTTTGTTTTTTTACAGAAAAATTCCAATATTGTGGTTCTCCTGTACCAATAATTAATTCGTCATACGTATCAGTAAACTCAAATATATTTTTTTGATTATATAATTTCATTTCAACTTCGCCAATTTCAAAAAAATCATATTTTTTAAAGAATTTATCCCCTGGTACCTGTACTGTAAAACTTTCACCTTCTTTGAGTTTTATACTATAATAAGATGCATCAGGTAAAAGATTACCATTTATGTCATAAACTTTTATACCTCCACCTGTGTCAAACGACATTATACAATCATTCGTTGCTACAAATTTTACCTTTTTTGATTTGTAATGTTTGCAATAATATAATTCTCTTTCTATTTTAAATAGCTTAGGATCACATTTTACAATTTCATTATTAAAATCATAACAATCCTTATTTTTTTTCCAAATATCAGATTTTTTTCCTTTATACGATGATGGGAAATTTACTTTCTTTATCATAGCATACGTTGGGTCATAAACTACATATGTCGCATATGGTTTTCCTAGTGCCTGACAGATTCCATACTTAACTCCTTCTGGAATATTAACCACTGACATACAACCGGTATATCCCACCAATATACTTTTGTTGTAAATATAAAAGTCTCCTTTTCTAATTATGTACTTTTTTAATATTGAAAAGAATTTATCCTTACCTAAGAAATTAAATAATACCTGTATGCTATCATGCTTTAATTTTTTATTTTTCATTACTACCTTTGCATCTTGTATAATGTGATTAAATTCAACATTTCCAACATACTTACTTACAGAAGAAGGTAATACAATCTTCTTTAACTTTTTACACGAAGTATCTTCTCCCTCATCATCACAATCATTATACTTAGCATAATTATTACACTCATATGTCATTCCGCTCACATCTATTATTTTACACCCTTTTCGTATTGTTAATTTTTTCATTTCAGTTGGCATTGCTACGAATTTTTTGCCATTTTTTGTGTATATTATCCCTTTAAAACTTTTGTATTTTTTGTCTTTACTACTAACCTTGTATGTCTTTGTTTTGTAATAACATACCATTTTTTCAGACTTTAATGGTGAATTAAACTTTACCATATTCACTGTTATCGGATAATAATGAGTATAATATGATTCATAAAATTTCAAATCACCCGGAACTTCTAACACTTTTACTTTTTTACAACTCTTAAAAGGTTCTATTAAAAGTTTTTTCACCCCTTTTTTCACAACAACCTTTTTAATTTTCCCTGCATTTTTAAATTTTGCATTTTTAGGAATTTTTCCTGTCACTGTTAACGTACTCCCGTTCACATAATAATTTTGATTTTTTGCCTGTACATTACCACTTGATATAAATATAATCCCACAAAGTACCCCTATTGAAATGCATAACTTTAATAATTTTTTGTTCAATTTAAACTCCTCCCTTTTCTCCTAATACTTTTGAAAGTTTTTCTTATTCAATTGTTATACTCACAAAAAATAATTTTTATTGCATAAAATTAAAAAAGAGCTAAAATTAAAAAAGTCAGAAATATTTTATACGCTTGATAAGTAAATTTTTTACCGGACAAACCGGTAAGAACAATAATATCAAACTCAAAATATTTCTGACTTATTCTTTATTTTGACCATGCAATTTTGTCATTGTCACCCTCATAATTAAAGATACCGTCATTTTTTTCTTCTAATGCTTTAATCATGTGGTAAGTATATTCATTATATGGTGTAGGGATTCCAAGTTCCTTTCCCATACGTACCAACGCCCCTGAAAACATATCTATTTCTGTGTGTCTGCCTGCATCTATATCTTGCAATGTTGAATAACGTGCTGATGCTTTCACAGCACTTCCACGACCTGATGAATCGTCTATTTTACTTAAATCTATTCCTTTAGCCTCTGCAATACTTTCAACTTCTCCCCTTAATGCTTTTCTAATAAAACTCATATGCTCACTGTCGTGATAACATCCCACACCTGCACCTAGAATTGCCTGTGGTAAGTTGTTACAAACATTAAGTCTGAATTTGCCCCATATTTCTTCCTGTATAAATTCTGTCACTCTCCAATGAATTCCTGTATTAGCAAAAAGATGATTTATAGCCTTTATTCTCTCACTTTCAAAAGGTGGCTGTAATTCTCCAAGAATTATGCCAATTGTTGTTTCAGGATCAAAATGATAGCCATCCTCCTTCTTTTGAGAAGCAACCTTTATGAAAGAATGTAAAATATTGTTAGGGTTAATTCTTTTTCCTATAATCTCCTCACTGTCTACACCATTCATAAGACTCATTACAATTGTGTTTTCACCTACAATCTTCTCTATGTCATCTAATGTATCGAGCAGGTTGCCATATTTTAAACATACTATTAAAAGGTCAGCATCCTTTGCCTCCTTTGGTGTCCAAACATTTGGAGTATATTTAACACCGTTTATTGTAATTCCTTCATTCTTTAATCTTTTATTTCGTTCGTCTTTTGCAACAACACCTAATTCAATGCCGTCCTTATTTGACAGCCCCCATATAACATAAGAACCCACAGCTCCAGCTCCTAATATTGCTGCTTTTTTAATGTTCATCTCTAGTTTTCTCCTAATGTTTCTGTATCGTAATTCCGTAATATAAATGCTAAGTTAAATTATTAAATATATTATCTCATATTTCTAATTTGTGGAAATTATTTTTAATTTACTTAATCTCATGACTTTTTGTAAAGTATGTAAAATGTTTCAGTGACATTCCTTATAATTTAAATTTATTTATACTTTTGTACGTTTTAATTTTAATATTAAGATTTAATTTGATTTTAATTCATAGCACTACTATTATATTAAATCTTACATTTTAATAAATACTCTCCAATACGTCAAAATAATTCTCAAATGTTTTCCTACAACACATTGGATTGTCTATAATAACACCATCAATTATAAGCCCTACCATTGCAAAACTCATTGCCACACGGTGATCCTCATAAGTGTCAATTTCACATCCATGAAGAACGCCCGGCTCAATAACTACGTTCGTTTCTGGCTCTTCAATAGTTTCTGTCTTACAACCAAGTTTCTTCAGCTCTGTTGCAATTACTGCCACTCTATCTGACTCCTGTCCTCTAATGTGTCCTATATTTTTAATAATAGTTTTTGAATTTGCAAATGCAGCTACAACAGCCATTGTCAGTGCCTGATCTGAAAAGTCAGACATATCAATTTCGATTCCCGGATAGCTGTCAATACTTGATCCATCAACTTCAACACCAGCAGATGTATCTGTTAATTTACAGCCTAACTTTTCCAAAACCGTTAAAAACTTAATATCACCCTGCATGGAGTTTAAATGAATACCTTTTACAATACTTTTCACTTTAAGTAAAATTGCCATGGCATAAAAATAGCATGCTGCCGACATATCAGGCTCAACCTCATAAGCATCCAATTTTACTTCCTGTTTTTTTATGTTATATGTATTATTATTTTTTTCAAATTTAATGCCAAACTGTTCTAACATTCTAAGGGTAATCTTTATGTAAGCACCATTTGGTCTCGAACCTGTCAGATTAACTTCCATTCCGTTAACTGCAGCTGCCATAAGCAATGCACTTGCATACTGACTACTTTTAGAGGTATCGATTGATATTTTTGTTTCACCTATCCCCTTTGAATTTAATTTAAAAGGAAAATGTCCTTCTTTTTCTAAATATTCTATTTCTACACCATTTTCCATAAGCTTGTTAAGTAATTCACTCATTGGTCTTTTTTTCATTTGCTCAGAAGATTCTAATGTATATTTTCCACCACATACGGCAAGTAACACTGTCATAAATCTTGCTGCAGTTCCTGCACTTCTAACATTTATTGTAGCTTCATTATTTGGAATTCTTCCGTTCTCGCCTTGAATCACAACTGTTTTTGCATTTTCATCAATTTCCAGTTTAAAGCCAAGTTTATCCAGACAGTCCAAAAAAGCTCTTGAATCATCACTAAATAAAACGCCACTAAGCTTACATTTTCCATTTGAAATTGCAGCTAACATTAATGCTCTGTTTGTAATACTTTTTGACCCCGGTACCTCAACGTTTATATCTTTTTTATTTATAACTTTTTTTACTGTATATTTTTCCATAATTTCTTATTCTTTCTTTTGATAAATTATTCGTATTCTAATAACCAATTTGCAATGTCATATATTTTCTATAATCCGTTTAACCTGCAAACTGCTACCATCATATCATTTAATACACTTCTTATTCAAGGTATCACTTTCGAAACTTTAAATTTTTTCATTTTCAAAAGTGGTGTTTCAATATATTATGAAAAAAATAAGCGAAAACATCATAGTTTTTTAAATTTAAGAAGATACTATAATATTTTCGCCTAATTAATAGATTATTTAATTTTAAAATTGTAATAGCTCGCCTTTAAGTGTTTCAATATGATATGTAAAATCCATTATATGTAAAAGCATAATATCATCTTTTGTTATGGTTGTTTCTTCTTCAAGTTCTCTATATGCAGCATCAAGTCCATTTTCGTTTTTTTCTATTTTTCCACCCACAAAATTTGCTAATCCCTTATACGGATCTTTTTTTCTTTTACACATCAATATTTTATCTGCATTTTCATTATATACTACTATTACATTGTATCCTCTCATATTTTCACCCTTATAAAGTTTATTCTATTACTTTACATCACTTTCATTAGTAATAAACATTGCATCACCAAAACTAAAGAATCTATACTTTTCTTCTACAGCAGTTTTGTAAGCATTAAGGATATTGTCTCTTCCAGCCAACGCTGATACAAGCATTAATAATGTTGATTCTGGCAAATGAAAGTTAGTAATAAGGCAGTCAATTGCCTTAAATTTGTAACCCGGATAAATAAAAATCTGTGTCCAACCACTGCCAGCATGAATCACACCATTTTCGTCTGCCACAGTTTCAAGAGTTCTTGTGCTGGTTGTTCCAACAGAAATAACTCGTCCACCATTTGCCTTTGTATCATTTATCATTTTGGCATCTTCTTCGTCCACCATATAAAATTCAGAATGCATATGATGTTCCAGAATATTTTCTACCTTTACAGGTCTAAAAGTTCCAAGTCCAACATGAAGTGTAACGTGTGCAATCTTTACACCTTTTTCCTTAATCTGCTCCAGTAACTCCTTTGTAAAATGAAGACCTGCTGTTGGTGCAGCTGCAGAACCTTCATACTTTGCATAAACTGTCTGATATCTGTTTTTGTCTTCAAGCTTATGTGTAATATAAGGTGGAAGTGGCATTTCTCCAAGCTGGTCCAGCACCTCTTCAAATATTCCCTCATACTTAAACTGAATAAGACGATTGCCCTCTTCAACCACGTCAATTACTTCACCCATTAAAAGACCGTCTCCAAAACTGATAATTGTTCCCGGCTTACACTTCTTTCCAGGCTTTACTAAAGTTTCCCAAACGTCATTTTCACGTCTCTTTAATAATAAAACTTCAATCTTTGCATTAGTACCTACTTTGCTACCATAAAGTCTTGCCGGCAACACCTTTGTGTCATTTATAACAAGGCAGTCACCTTCATGTAAATAGTCTATTATTTCCTTAAAAATATGATGTTGCACTTCACCTGTATTCTTGTTAAGAACCATTAATCTTGAACTACTTCTGTCTTCTAATGGATCCTGTGCAATTAATTCTTCCGGTAAATCATAATAATAATCATGTAAACTCATTTTATCTGCGTCACTCATAACTGTTCCTCTTTTCATCTATACTTAAAACTATCAAATCTAATTTTTGTTTTTAACTAACTTTAAATTTTTTAAATAATATATTCCAACATTAAAGGGACTATTTTTATAGCTGTTCACTATCTAATACTATTGTAAATGGACCGTCATTTTCAAGTTTAACTTTCATATCAGCGCCAAACTCGCCTGTTTCAACAACCTTAACCATTTCCCTGCATTTTTCAATTATGTACTCATACATTTCATTTGCCATGTCAGGTGCACCTGCATTAATAAAAGATGGTCTGTTGCCTTTTTTACAATTTGCATACAATGTAAACTGAGACACTAATAAAAGTTCTCCATCAACATCTGCTAAAGCCAAATTGGTCTTTCCGTTTTCATCTTCAAATATACGCATACCAATTAATTTTTTAATCATCTTATCAGCGATTTCTTTTGTATCATCATTTGACACCCCAATAAGAACTAAAAAACCTTTATTGATTTTTCCAACAATTTTTTCATCAATTGTTACACTTGCATTATTTACTCTTTGAATTACAAATTTCATATTAAACCATTCCTTGCATATTATTTTCAACTAATCTATTTTACACTATTCTTATATTTTTGTCATTAGTTGGTGGAATAAACTATTCCTCTTATTTTTTCTTTTTTGCTCTTGCAGCTTTTAATATATACTCAAGATTATCTACATTAAGCACTCCTGGATAATCTTCTTGAAAATCTACCAAATTGTCTTTATTTTCTTCTTCAATATTTTTACATTTATTATAAAATTCATGCAAATCATCTTTCTGATAAATAGCTTCAATAAATGTTCTTGAATCTTCTGGAAAATTCTTTCAAATAAATATCTAAATTTTCCTTTGTGAAAGGCTTATTAACAAACATCTCGCACCTCGCTTTCCACTATGTTGAATCGCATAAATTCAGGAATCGCATTTGCAAGAGCTTTTTCTTTTATACTTTCATCTCCAGTTGCTGCATAGGCAACTGTAACACCTGCTGAGAAACATGTATTATCAAGTTTTTTTGAACGGATTTCATTATAATTTGTACAAAGTGGTAGATTATTCATTCTTGATAAGTAATCAATCATCGCCAACAGATACATCGATTCTCTATACCATCTACGTTTGTAAAGCTTTCCTATTTCATCAGACTCAAGTGTTTCAATAATAAAATCTATATCTCCCATATCCTTTACATGATGACATGTATTGCTCTTGAAAGTTTCAAATGAACATCTATAATCAACCCTATCCTGATTATTATTTTCCAGTATTGAATCTACTGTCACTCCTAATACTTTGGCAATCTTATGCAAAGTTCCTGCAGCGCACTTATTAATATCTGCTTTACCACTACAAATATCCGTAATTGTTGTCATTGCCACTCCACTCTCTTTGCTTAAACGATATCTGGACATTTTTTCTTTTTCAAGCAACTCATTAATAATCATTGAATCTACCTCCTTTTCTATAATATATCGGTTAACCGAATTAGTGTCAACATTATATTAAGATATATAATATTAATTCTCCCCAAAAACAAAAAAGATGAATATTTCTCTCCCAACTTCATTTGGGAAAGATAATACTCATCTTTCTTAATTTTTTTATAACTATTCAGATAAAAATATTTATCAAATAATCGTCACATTCTAGCCTCTCAACTGGATTCCTAAACGCTCTAATCCGTTAAGAATCTTCTTCATTGCTCCTGCAATATCGTTTTCTTCAAGAGTTCTGTCTTTTGCTCTAAATACAATATTGTAAGCAACTGACTTAAATCCTTTTTCAATCTGATCACCTTCGTAAATGTCAAATAAGCTATAGCTTTCAAGGATTTTTCCACCACGCTGCTTAATAACTGCTTCAATGTCACCAACTAAAATTTCTTTTGGTACAACCATTGAAATATCACGTGAAACAGCAGGGAATTTTGCAATTCCTTCATACTTCTTATCAAAGTTAGCCATTTCGTAAATGTATGGCATATCAATAACAGCAACGTAAGCTCTTGTTTTCATATTATAATTTTCGCAAACTGTTGGATGAACTTCTCCTAAGTACCCAATAACTGTGTCATTGTATACAACATTTGCCTGTCTTCCCGGATGAAGGAATGTCTTACCAGCCTTTGCATCGTAAGAAATGTCTTTGTCAATTCCAACCTGTCCTAAAAATTCTTCTACAACACCTTTCATTGTGAAGAAATCTCCATCTCCGTAGAATCCTAATGTAAACTGCATTCTTTCATCTGGAAGGTCAGTTACAGGTAATGCCTTTGGAATATAAATATTACCCATTTCAAATAGTCTTACATCTTTGTTACGTCTGTTGTAGTTTGTTGCAAGTGATGTAAGCATACCGTTAAGAGATGTTGTTCTCATAACACTGAAGTCTTCTCCTAAAGGATTTGAAATTGTAACTGTTTTTCTTAATTCACTGTCTTCAGGTAAAAGTAATTTATCAAATACCTTTGGACTTTCAAATGAATATGTCATTCCCTGTGAGAAACCACAGTATAAAGCAACACTTCTTGCAAGTTCATCAATTCTTAATTTTTCTGATAATTTTCCTGAAGTTGCCTCTCCTGAAGGTAATGTTGTAGGAATCTTATCATATCCGTAAAATCTTGTAATTTCTTCTGCAATATCACACATACCGATTAAGTCCTGTCTAAATGTAGGAACTGTAATCATCTTTGTTTCTTTATCATATTCTAATTCTAAAGCTGGGAAGTAGCTAATCATTTCCTCTTCTGTTAAATCAAATCCAATAAGATTATTTACATAATCAGGATCAAATTTAATCTGATGTTCTTCCTTCTTTTCAGGATAGAAATCAACCATTCCTTCAACTACTTCACCTGCGCCTAATTCTTCGATTAACTGGCATGCTCTGTTAATAGCTGCTTCTGCATTGTTAGGATCAAGTCCTTTTTCAAACTTTCCTGATGCGTCAGTTCTAAGACCAACTCTCTTAGATGAAAGACGGATATTTGTACCATCAAAGCATGCAGCTTCAAATAACATATCCTGAACATCATCTGTAATCATTGAGTTTTCTCCACCCATGATTCCAGCTAAACCAATTGCTTTTTCTTCATCACAAATCATAAGCATATCTCTGTCTAATGTTCTTTCCTGTCCATCTAATGTTGTGAATTTTTCACCGTCTTCTGCACGACGTACCACAATCTTGTTTCCTTTGATTGTTGAAAGATCATACGCATGCATTGGCTGACCAAATTCTTCCATAACATAGTTTGTAATATCAACTAAGTTATTAATTGGTCTGATACCACAGGCACTAAGTCTTCTCTGCATCCATTCAGGTGATGGAGCAATCTTTACATTTTTAACAACCTTAGCACAGTATCTTGGGCAAAGCTCTGCATCCTTTACTTCTACTTTGATGTAATCATTTACATCACCTGTTGTTCCAACAGCCTTAACTTCAGGAGCAACAAATGGCTTTCTAAATGTTGCTGCAGCTTCTCTAGCAATTCCTAATACGCTATAGCAATCTACTCTGTTAGATGTAATTTCATATTCAAAAACTGTATCATGTAAACCTAATACTTCTACAGCATCAGCGCCTACTTCTACACTGTCATCAAAAATATAAATACCATTTTCAGGTGCTTCAGGATAAAATTCTGTAGTTGAACCTAATTCTTCAATAGAACACATCATTCCGTTTGATTCAACACCACGAAGTTTTCCTTTTTTGATTTTAATTCCACCAGGAGTCTTCTTTCCGTCATGTCCTCCTGCAACTCTACCACCGTCTAATACAACAGGTACTTTTAATCCTTCTTTTACATTTGTTGCACCTGTAACGATCTGAGTTGTTTCTGTTCCAATATTAACCTGGCAAATAACTAATTTATCTGCATCAGGGTGCTTTTCAATTTTTTCAATTTGTCCAACAACAATTTTATCAAGGTCAGCGTCAAGTCTTTCAAAACCTTCGCACTTTGTTCCTGATAAAGTCATTGCATCCATGTATTCCTGATCAGTACATTCAAGGTCAGGAACGTATGCCTTAATCCATGATAGTGGTGTATTCATTATAATTCCCTCCTTTAATTAAAACTGATTTAAGAAACGGTCATCGTTCTCATATAATAATCTCATGTCGTCGATTTCGTATTTAAGTAATGCGATTCTTTCAAGACCTACACCAAATGCAAATCCCTGATATTCATTAGGGTCAATTCCACCCATTTCAAGTACATGTGGATGAACCATACCACAACCAAGAATTTCAATCCAGCCTTCACCCTTACAGAATCTACATCCTTTACCGCCACACTTAAAGCATGTAACGTCAACTTCTGCACTTGGTTCTGTAAATGGGAAGTGATGTGGTCTAAACTTAATCTTTGTATTTTCACCAAAAAGTTCTTTTGCAAACTGCTCTAAAGTACCCTTTAAATCAGCCATAGTTACATTCTTATCAATTACCAAACCTTCAATCTGGTGGAATGATGGTGAATGAGTTGCATCTACCTGGTCTGATCTAAACACTCTACCCGGACTAACAATTCTAATAGGTGGCTGAGTATTTTCCATTACTCTTGCCTGAACTGATGAAGTCTGAGTTCTAAGTACGATATTTTTATTTATATAGAATGTATCCTGTTCATCTTTTGCAGGATGATTTTCAGGTATATTTAAAGCTTCAAAATTGTAATGGTCAAATTCAACTTCAGGCCCTTCAACAACTTCGTAACCCATTCCTACGAAAATTCTTTCAAGTTCTTCTAAAGCTAAAGTATTTGGATGCTTATGACCCACTTTATTTTTCTTTGCAGGTAAAGTAACATCAATAACTTCTGCTTTAAGCTTAGCCTCTCTTGCTTTTGCTTCAAGGTCTTTCTTTACATTTTCTAATTCTTCTTCAATACGCTTTCTTGTATCATTTACAAGCTGACCAACTTTTGGTCTGTCTTCAGGGGCAACATCCTTCATACCTTTTAATACTTCAGTAAGCTGTCCTTTTTTACCAAGAATCTCTACTCTTACATCATTAAGTACACTAATGTCCTTGGCATCTTTGATTTTTGCAATTGCCTGTTCTCTAATTGCTTCTAATCTTTCCTTCATTGTACAGTATCCTTTCTATAAGATATAGTATATTTTTTACACTTTGTTTTCCATTTAATATTTACGGTAAACAAACATTGAGAAACCTTTTGTAGCCCGTCGGTTCATTAAAGCAGCGTAGCTGGTTTGATAGAACCGCTACGAAGTGAAAGAAGCGGGAGCGTGTTTTCGAAATGTTGAGTTTTTCGTAAATATGAATATTCAGTAACAAATGTAAAATTAAAATATTTTTATGCAAAAGAAAAGTCCCTGCATAAAAATGCAGGGACGAAATATCTATCCGCGGTACCACCCTTATTTTCACAAACGTGAACTCTCAAAATACTTAACGCGTATTAAACGTCACATGCTACTTTGATTTCACAAGTGAGGCTCCTGTGGGAAATTCAAATATTTTTGTTACTTAAAAGACCTTCCAGCCGATGAGTCTTTCTCTCTTAAAGAATAAAAATATCCTACTTTGCACATTCAATGCCTTTGTCAACGAAAAATATTTTAACATAGATATTTTTTAGTGTCAACCAAACTAATAAAACATATTTTACTATATATTAGGTCTGTATATAAGACACTTTTTCTTTCTATGTTAAACACATTTTATGGTTCTCTCGCATATGTATCCATACAAATTATTGCAAGTCATTTTGATTAATTGTATGCTTTGCCTTAAATTTAACTGCGTGTTTTCTCTTAAATTTATTTGATTGTTACTTTAAGAAATTAATGCTATAATTTCACATATATTGTTTGAAAAAAAACATAATATATACAAGATTGCAGTGTTGAAATGATTAGCACACCTGTGCACTCACTATATTAGTTGAAAAAGTTAAGCTACCATAGGTATTTCAACATGTACATCAAGAACAAATTTTTTACGATTGGAGATTCACATGAAAAAAGTTAGCAGGCTTTTTTTTAGAATATATGACTTTTGTTTCAGAATGGCAAAAGACAAAGTTGGCATTTATACAGCTCAGGCTTCTTTCTTTATTATTTTGTCAATTTTTCCTTTTTTGCTTCTGTTCCTTAATGTTTTAGGTATGACAAGTTTGAATTCTAACTACATAATTAGACTATTAAACTATTATGCGCCTGAAACCATTAAACCATTACTGGTACAAATTGTTGAAGAACTTTATACCCACGTTTCAGGAACTGCCATCTCAATTACAGCTATCATTGCTATTTGGTCAGCTTCTAAAGGGGTATTATCAGTAATGTTCGGCTTATATGAAATCAGCAAAATACATCAAAACCGAAACTATTTCCTTTCAAGATTTATTTCTATGATTTATACAGTTTTCTTTGTAGTTGCAATTATTCTTACAATGGTTTTACTTGTATTTGGAAATAAAATTTTCACATTGCTTATTTCACTGTTTCCGGTTTTAAAGAACATTACACTTCTAACATTAATGTTAAGATATTCTCTGTCTTTCATTATTTTAACAATATTTTTTATGACTATTTATAAATTTGCAAATATACGTCTTACAACATTTGCAAAATCAATACCGGGGGCAATGTTTAGCGCTCTTGGCTGGTTGGTTTTCTCTTATGTTTTTTCTTTGTATATTGATAATTTTGCAAACATGACTTATATGTATGGCAGTTTAACAGCCTTCATTATTCTTATGTTATGGGTTTATTTTTGTATTTATATTTTCTTTATCGGTGCAGAAATTAATAAAAAAATATACCCTGAAACTGAAGCAAAATATTTAGATACGAGTAATATTTTATAAATTTTATTAGATTGCATTTAAATATTATTAATTTTCATTTTGGAAATTATATATCTTTATTAAAAAAATTCTATATACTTTTATATCGAAAACCAAATATGGCAGATTATTTAGAAAGTTCTATCTTATGATAGAACTTTTTTAAAATGTAATCGTATGTACGTCCTTCCTTAGCCATTTCAATGGCAGCATTTTGACTCATGCCACTACCATGACCAAATCCACCACCCCAAATTATGTAATTATTTCCGGCTTTTTCTATATAAATAAACGCACTTGGTAGCATTGATATATCATTAACTTCACTTCCACCATTTAATTTTATTTTCATACCATAATGATATATATTCTTTCTAATATCACTTTGTCCTTTTATAATTATTTTTCCTTTGTTTCCATTAACTAAAATTTGTGATGCTATACCTCCAGTTCCTCTTTCTAAAATTTCAATCTTTTCTATTTTTCCCAGATTCTTTCTATATGAGCTACTAATAGTCTGACTAATTTCATTTGAAGTCAAAATAGTTTTCCACCTGTAAAATGGATATTTGTCTTCATACGATTTTATATTTTTTGTTATTATTTTTTTGAAGTTTTTTTCTTCAATAATATCTGTTTTATTTTTTGTAAGATTCGTTCCTTGAAGGTATAGCTTTTTTTCTTTGCCCCAAATCCTATAATCTGTAGTATAGCCACATGAAGTTGAAAAATAATATGCGTTAATCAGTTCATTTTCATAAGTCATAACAATACCATTGGTTGCCTTAGCTGCTTTTTTTGTTTTATTATTTTCGCCAATTCGGTTATATACCTGATAAGATGTACTGTCATCTGCTATCGCATTATATTTTTTGTATTTTGACTTTGAGCATTTAAGTATATAGGTTCTGGCACAAACAGCCTGCGCTTTTAAAGCCTCCATAGGAGCTTCTCCACCTATTTCACTTGATACAACTTTTGAAATATAATCATCTACTGCTACCCGATTAACTATTACCATCCCTTTAGAAGTCTTATATATGTAAAAAGTTCCTGAATACACTGGGGAATTATGCTCAACATTATGGTTAGCCCACTCAATGTTATTAGAATAAATTTTTAGTACATTGTTCTTTTTGAACATGTAACTTTCTGTTGTAATTTCTATCTTTCTTTTATTTGTTTTGTTACTGTATTTTTTCCCATAGTAAACATTTAATGATTTTCCTTTTAATATAATTTTTTTCTGATAAATATTAGTATCAAAATTATTTGTAAGTAATATGTTTACGTACTTTCTTTTATATGTATTTAGATTAACTTTTCCTTTTGTTTCCTGTATTTTGGTAGTTTTTTCCAAGTTTTGATTTTTAGGAGTATCACTGTTAAATTCAGCATTAATTTTCATTACAGTTTCCTGACATTCATAGTTTAGAAAACATAAACTTACTACTAAAAATATAAGTATTGGTATTATAATTTTTTTCATTCTATACTCCCTTATATAATAAAATTAGTTACTATCCTAAAAGAATTTGTATTACAAAATAAGAATATCGCTGGCCACATTATACGCACCAAGTGCCTGTTGCCACGCAACTATTTTCTTTTCGCACCAGTGTGCATCCATAGTGGAACGTTTTATATAATAGAAATTTCCAAAGAATTTCTATTATATAAAAAATTAAGCGTAGCATACATGGTATACTACGCTTTCTATTCTTTAGTAATACCCGAAATGCCGTCCTGTGTTTTGAGTCCTAGCAAACGCCAGGTGGGCAACCGCATCTAAAGTTACTGCCTTCCACTCACAAGGAGGCTTGACATCCCTTTAGAGATATAGGAATCCCTTTAATCAAACTGTAGGTTCAAAATTAACAGGTTTCAAACCAACATCTCAGGTAAGATTATTATAGTCTACTGAAAACAATTTTGCAATAATTTTTATTTTACAAAATATAGTTTTTTTCTAATTTTTTTCAACTATTTCATCTTTATTTTTAAATATATGATTTTCAGGAATTACACCTCTTACACTTGACAATGGATAAATATTACAATGTCTGCCAATTACAGTTCCCGGATTTAAAACAGAGTTACAACCTACTTCAACGTAATCGCCAAGCATTGCCCCAAACTTCTTTAAACCAGTTTCAATTTGTTCGTCTTTTCCTTTGACAACAACTAATGTTTTATCAGATTTTACATTTGATGTAATTGAACCTGCTCCCATATGTGAATGTGTTCCTAAAATACTGTCTCCAACATAGTTATAATGCGGAACCTGTACTGTATTAAATAAAACAACATTCTTTAATTCTGTTGAGTTACCTACAACGCAGTTTTTTCCAACAATTGCTTTTCCTCTAATAAAAGCTCCCGGTCTTACCTCTGTATCTGCATCAATAATTAATGGACCGTTTAATGTAGCAGTTTTTGCTACTGTTACTGATTTGTGAATCCAAATATTTTCTTCAGGATGGTCGAATTCATCCTGTGGAAGTGTTGGGCCTAATTTTAAAATAAACTGCTCGATGTCACCAAGAACCTCCCATGGATATGTTTTGTTTATAAATAAATCTGATGCGATTGTTTCGTTTAAATCGTACATGTCTTTTATTGTGTACATATTGTCTCCTTTCTTTCCATTAATATTAAGCGATTGTTATCGCTTAATATTTTGCAAATCTGTTTGCATTAAGCGATTATTATGTCTATGAATCTACTTACATTAAGCGATTAATGTTAATCGCTTAATAGATGTTTAAATCTACTTACATTAAGCGATTGTTATTGAAAAGAATTGTATTCACAATTCTTTTTCAATAACCACGCGCGCATGCGCGCTGTAAAAACAAAAATGAAATAGCATTTGCAAGTAAACTTGCAAATGCTCTTCCATTTTGTTTTTGTATCGCTTAATGTGTTCGCGATTATTCTACAGTTACTGATTTTGCAAGGTTTCTTGGTTTATCTACATTTAAGCCTTTTAATACTGTTGTATAGTATGCAATTAACTGAAGTGGTATTACAGTTACTAATGGCATTAGAATATCTTCTAAAGCAGGTATTTCTATAACCTCATCCATAACACCTTCACTAAATTCTGTTCCTTCTTTTGTTACTGTAATAGTGAAAGCATCTCTTGATTTTACTTCTACAATATTACTTACCATTTTTTCAAGTAATTCACTCTGTGTTGCAACACTAATTACAGGCATCTGATCAGTTACTAATGAGATAGTACCATGTTTTAATTCTCCTGCAGCATAACTTTCTGAATGAATATATGAAATTTCTTTTAATTTAAGTGAACCCTCCATACTTAATGTATAATCAAGTCCACGACCGATATATAATAAGCTTGTTGCTGTTACTAACTTACTTGCAACATACTGACATCTGTCAGCACACTTCATTGTTTCTTCAATTACATCAGGTATATCTGATAATTCCTTTGTAAGTCTCATACATTCTTCCTTGTCAATGCATCCCTTTGCATAAGCCATTTCAAATGCTAACAAATACATTACTGCCATCTGCACTGAAAATGCCTTTGTTGATGCAACTGAAATTTCAGGACCTGCATGTGTGTAAAGAACCATGTCTGCTTCTCTTGCAATTGAAGAGCCTTTTACATTAACAATAGCTAATACTTTTGCACCTCTTTCTTTTGCTAATTTTAAGGCTGCCTTTGTATCTGCTGTTTCACCTGACTGTGAAATTACAATTACTAAATCTTCAGGTGTTACGATTGGATCTCTATATCTGAATTCTGATGCAATATCAACAGTTACTTCTGTTCTTGCTAATTTCTCAATAACATATTTTCCAACCATACCTGCATGGCATGCTGTACCACATGCAACTACAAATATTTTTCTGTAATTCTTTAACATTTCATCTGTTAAACCACATTCTGACAAATCAGGCATTCCATTAACAATTCTTGGTGCAATTGTAGTCTTAACTGCAGTTGGCTGTTCGTGGATTTCTTTTAACATAAAATGTTCATATCCACCTTTTTCAGCAGCATCCATATCTAAATCTGAAACTTTTACTTCTTTTACAATTTCCTGTTTGTGTATATCACAGAATTCAACTCTGTCTGCCTTAATTGTTGCAATTTCATTCTCTTCAAGAAGATAATACTTTCTTGTGTACTGTAAAATTGCAGGCACATCAGATGCTATAAAGTTTTCTTCATCACCAACACCAATAATTAATGGGCTGTCTTTTCTAACTGCAAATATTTTATCAGGAAAATCCTTAAATAAAATTCCTAAAGCATAAGCTCCTCTTATGTCATTTAAAGTCTTAATAATTGCATCTATAGGATCACCTTCATAGTAGTAATCTAATAATTTTGCAACTGTTTCTGTGTCTGTTTCACTAATAAATGAATATCCCTTTCCAATAAGGAATTTCTTAATATCCTTGTAGTTTTCAATAATACCATTGTGTACAATAGATACTCTCTTACTTCCATGTGGATGTGAATTAATATCTGATGGTTCACCATGTGTAGCCCATCTTGTATGACCAATTCCACAATGTCCATCAGGCTTATGGTCTTCTTCTATTTTTTTTCTAAGATTAGCTAACTCACCTTTTGATTTTTCTACTGTTATATTTCCATTTTCAAATACAGCAATTCCTGCTGAATCATATCCTCTATATTCTAATTTTGATAATGAATTCAAAAGTACCTCTGTACAATCTCTTTCACCAATATATCCAACTATTCCGCACATTATTTTTTCCTCCTATAAAATTGCGCCACATAGTTATAATAACTAACCATTTGACCTGCGTTATTAAGGTTAATTACATTCTTGAATCTTCCCTTAATAAAGCTGTCTAATTTATCCATATACTCATCTGCCGTTATCTTTCCTTCTGCAACCTGAGTTAAACCTAATTCCCAACTTGCTGTCAGTTCCGGATTAAGTAATGACTTAATTGAGCCATGAACAACGCCAAATATCATTTCACCTAATTGAGTAGGTGTTATAACCTGTGTCTTTTTGTTTAATGCAATATATTTAATATTCGTCAGTTTCTTAATAATTTCAGCTCTTGTTGCACTTGTGCCAATTCCTGAACCTTTTATCTGTGCTCTTAAATCTTCATCTTCAATTAACTGGCCTGCATTTTCCATAGCCAAAATTAAAGAACCTGATGTATATCGCTTAGGTGGTGTTGTTTCACCTTCCTTAATATTACATTGTGTAATTGATATTTTGTCACCTTTTTTCATATTATACAACAAATTAAAGAATTCTTCATCAAGATTTTTTCCTTGATTTTCACTAGCTTCATTTTCATTGTTTTCACTATCTTTTTCTTTATTATCTTTTGATTTTGCTTCGGCTTTCTTTTTTTCTTTTGGAACACCTACAATTTCAAAGTATCCTTTTTGTACAAGTATCTTGAAATTAGACGAAAACTGCTCTGTTGTAGTAGTTTCATCTGTATATGTTCCAGGCATTATGCCTATTAATGTAGCCTTCTTGTAAATTGCCGGTGGATAAAAAATACTTAAAAATCTTCTTACAATAACCATATAAACTTTTTGATTTATGCCTTTTTGTTTAGCTAAACCGTTCAATCCCTGACCTGTAGGAATTATGGCATAATGGTCTGTAATCTTTTTATCATCAACATATTTTGTTTTCTCCAAACCTTTGTAAGAGCCTGCCTGCAATATTTTTTTTGCAAAACCACTACAAGGACCATAATTTTGTAAACCACTTATGTTTTTTGAAATTTCCTTACTAACAGCCGTTGATAAAACTCTTGCATCTGTTCTTGGATATGTAACAAGTTTAGCCTCATATAGCTGCTGAACAACATTTAAAGTTTCATCAGGGCTAATCTTAAACATTTTTGAACAATCGTTTTGTAATTCAGCAAGATTATATAATAACGGAGCTTGCTTTTTTTCATCCTTCATTGTAATTGACTTGATTGTCATTTCAAGAGGATATGGTGGCTTTACATTAAGTTCATTAGCCAAATCACTGTTTTCAAGCTCCATTGGGCCATGTTTTTCTAAAGCCTCAATTAACGCCACTGCCGTAGTTTTTTCTTTAAATCCATTTTCTTTGTAAAGTAATGGCGATTCGAAAAACTTTGAACCTTTAACAGCTTTCCATTCTGTATCTATTATTCTGCCTGCAATGTCAGTTTGTGCCATAACTCTGTAAAAAGGAGTTTTCTCAAACCCTCTTATTTCACGTTCCCTGTTACAGATCATCCCTAACACACAAGTCATTACTCTACCAACATTTATGGATTTCCAACCGTCTTTTAAATAATTTTGAATTGAATTTCCATATTTTAATGTAAGTAATCTGGAAAAATTAATTCCCATTAAATAATCTTCTTTTGCTCTTAAATATGCTGCATCTGAGAGATTGTCGTATTCCTTTAAGTCTTTTGCCTCTTTTATACCACGTAGAATTTCTTCCTCAGTCTGGGAATCAATCCAAACTCTCTTCTCTGACTTATCTTTTACCCCTGCTTCCTGTGCAACTAATCTGTAAATATATTCTCCCTCTCGTCCCGAGTCGGTACAAACATAAATCGTCTCAACATCATCACGATTAAGAATTGTTTTGACTATTTCAAACTGTTTCTTTACAGATGGGATAACTTCATATTTCCACTCTGTTGGAATAAAAGGCAAATCTCTTAAATTCCATTTTTTATATTTTTCATCATAGACTTCCGGATAGCTCATTGTCACCAAATGACCTACGCACCAGGTGACTATTGCATTATTGCTTTCCATATAGCCATCTTTTCTTGTTGTATTTAATTTTAATGCTTTTGCAAATTCGGCGGCAACACTTGGTTTTTCCGCAATGAATACTGCTTTTTTCATTATTTCTCCTATTTCATTAACTACTTATTAATCTCATCTAAAGTCATTACATACGCCGGAAGAAATTCTTCAATAAAAACATCTATCTCTTCCATTTGCATATCTTCTAAGGCTTTTCTTATTGTATCTTCTGCCTTAGCAAAATCTGTATTGCCGGTATTTTTTTCTTCTATACATTTAATATATGCTGATAGCTTGTCAGCCGCCTTAACATATTTCCACTCGATAGAATCATCTTCGATTAATATATCCTCATATGCTTCCTGCATATCTTCCGGTAATTCCTTTAGAAGTTGATTTGCTGCTATGTTTTCTACTTTCTTGTATGCATCCCTAATTTCAGGTGCATAATATTTTATTGGTGTAGGTAAATCACCTGTTATAATTTCTGTGGTATCATGCATTATTCCCATCAAGGCTATATGTTCAGCATTTAAATTTCTGCCAAAGCGCTTATTTCCAATAACTGCAAGCCCATGAGCAATGATAGCAACCTGTAAACTGTGCTCTGCAATATTTTCATTTATATTATTGCGCATTAATCCCCAACGGTTAATGTATTTCATTCTTGATAACATACCAAAAAAATTATTCATTTTAATCTCCTCTATACACGAAATAACAGTCTTATAATTATAGCAAATTTACCTTGTTTTTACTACCCCAATTAAAATTTACCCATTCTCTTTGTTACGAAAAAATAAGAACATATTAAAGCAAATACAACATTCACCTTAACATGCTCTTATTTCTATTAGCATATCCGAGTATACTATAAAATTAAATATTTAAAAATTTCTTAACTATAGCTTCCATTCCATCAACCTCAACTAAGTTGTTGTGACGAACTTCTGCGTTTCTGATTTCTTCAATTGCATTTGGAATCTTAACATTTGCAATCTTGCTTAATTCATCGATTAATTTAAAATCATCAAGCTTATCGTATTCAGGATTAATAGCATCCATAACGCTTCTTGCGAACTTAAATGGACTTGCTGTTGAAGCAATAACAGTTACCGCATCATCATTTGTTTCTGCAACATATTTCTTATATGTACTTGCAGCTACAGCTGTATGTGTATCCATTACATAACCTGTTTTTTCGTACGTGTCCTTAATTACCTTTGCAGTTTCTTCTTCTGTAGCGTAATTGCCGTAGAAGTCATCAAGTTCTGCTTTCATTTCATCAGTGATTGTATATTTACCTTTTGTAGCAAGATCATTCATTAATTCACTGTTCTTTTCTGAACTGTTTCCTGCAATTTTGTAAATTAATCTTTCAAGGTTACTTGAAATTAAAATATCCATTGAAGGTGATGATGTAAGAATGAAATCTCTGTTCTTGTCATATTCACCTGTCTTAAAGAAATCAAATAATACTTTATTTTCATTTGAAGCACAAATTAATTTAGCAATTGGAAGTCCCATGTTCTTTGCATAGTATGCTGCTAAAATATTACCAAAGTTTCCTGTAGGGACAACTACATTCATCTTCTGATCTTTTGCAAGCTTACCTTCTGCATATAATTTTGCATAAGCGTATACATAGTAAGCAACCTGTGGTACAAGACGACCAATGTTAATTGAGTTAGCTGATGAGAACTGGAAGCCTTTTTCATCCATTTCCTTAGCTAATTCTTTATTTCCGAAAATTGCCTTTACACCACTTTGAGCCTGGTCAAAGTTTCCTTCAATTGCAACAACGTATGTGTTATTACCTTTCTGTGTAACCATCTGCTTTTCCTGTACCTTACTTACACCACCATGAGGATAGAAAACAATAATTCTTGTTCCTTCTACATCAGCAAAACCTGCCATGGCAGCCTTTCCTGTATCACCTGATGTTGCTGTTAAGATAACAATTTCATTTTTTACATTGTTCTTCTTAGCTGAAGTTGTAAGTAAATGTGGCAAAATTGATAATGCCATATCCTTAAAAGCAATTGTCTTTCCATGGAATAACTCAAGATAATATGCTCCGTCTACTTCTGCTAAAGGTGCAATTTCTTCTGTGTCAAACTTTGAATCATAGGCTTTTGTAATACAATTCTTTAATTCTTCTTCTGTAAAATCAGTAAAGAATAACTTCATTACTTCATAAGCAACCTGCTGATATGTCATCTTTGATAACTCATCAATTGTTGCTTCAAGTTTTGGGATTTCTGTTGGTACAAATAATCCTCCATCATCAGCTAATCCCTTTAAAATTGCTTCAGATGCCTTTAATGTTTCTCCTGTACCTCTTGTGCTCTTATAAAGTATCTCTTTCATAGTCTCTCCTCGTTTTCTATTTATTATTAATATAGTTAATTAGTCCGCCATTTGAAATAATTTTCTGCATAAATTCAGGGAAAGCCTGACCTTGATATTCTTCATTCTTTGTTTTGTTATAAATCTTACCACTATCAAAGTCTACTTCAATTTCATTTCCTTCTTCTATGTTCTTTGCTGCCTCAGGGCATTCAATAATAGGTAAACCAATATTAATTGCGTTACGATAAAAAATTCTTGCAAATGTTTCTGCAATTACACAACTAACACCTGCCGCCTTAATAGCTATTGGTGCATGTTCTCTTGATGAACCACAACCAAAGTTCTTATCAGCAACAATAATGTCACCTTCACTTACTTTATTTACAAATTCCTTGTCAATATCTTCCATGCAATGTTTTGCTAATTCTGCCGGATCAGGTACATTTAGGTATCTAGCCGGTATAATAACGTCTGTATCTACATTGCTTCCAAATTTGAATACTCTTCCTTCTGCCTTCATATTATACCTCCTATAATCCTAATTCTTCAGGGCCTGAAATCTTACCTGTAACAGCACTTGCTGCAGCAACAGCAGGGCTTGCAAGATAAACTTCTGATTCAGGATCACCCATACGACCTACGAAGTTTCTGTTTGTAGTTGCTATTGCTCTTTCGCCTTTTGCAAGTATACCCATGTGTCCTCCTAAACATGGACCACATGTTGGTGTACTTACTGCACAACCTGCTTTAATGAATATTGAAGCAAGACCTTCTTCTATACACTGTAAATAAACAGCCTGTGTAGCAGGGAATATAATACATCTTACGCCCTTCTTAACTTCTCTTCCTTCAAGAATTTTAGCAGCAATTCTCATATCTTCAATTCTACCGTTTGTACATGAACCAATAACAACCTGATCAATTTTTACGTCACCAACATTGTCAATTGTCTTTGTATTCTCTGGTAAATGTGGAAATGCCACTGTTGGTTTTAATTCACTTAAATCAATTGTATATTCTTCATCATATACTGCATCTTCATCAGGTGAATATTCTGTGAATTCTTTTGTTGAATGTTCTTCCATGTATTCTCTTGTTAAATCATCAACTATGAAAATACCATTCTTACCGCCTGCTTCAATTGCCATATTTGTCATGGCAAATCTATCATCCATTGAAAGATACTGAACACCGTCACCCATAAATTCCATTGAACGGTATAAAGCACCATCAACACCAATCATACCGATAATATGTAAAATAATATCTTTTCCACTAACCCACTTAGCAGGTTTTCCTGTTAAATTAAATTTAATAGCTGAAGGAACTTTGAACCAAGCCTGACCTGTAGCCATTCCTGCTGCCATGTCTGTACTACCAACACCTGTTGAAAATGCTCCAAGTGCTCCGTATGTACATGTATGTGAATCAGCTCCAATTACAACATCACCTGCAACTACTAATCCTTTTTCCGGAAGTAGGGCATGTTCAATACCAACTCTACCTGTTTCAAAATAATTTGTAATTTCGTTTTCTTCAGCGAAATCTTTTACGCATTTGTAAAGTTCTGCTGACTTAATATCTTTGTTTGGTGTAAAGTGATCTGGTACTAAAGCGATCTTGTCTTTGCAAAATACACAATCCACATCCATCTTTTCCATTTCCTTAATAGCAACCGGTGCAGTTACATCGTTACCTAAAACTAAATCAAGATTAGCTTCAATTAACTGTCCTGCCACAACACTATCAAGTCCTGCATGTTTAGCAAGAATTTTTTGAGTCATAGTCATTCCCATAACTTGTTCCTCCTTAAAATGTATTTATCATTTATCTTAGATAATTGTTTAACAAATTACAATCCATATTATTTTAGTCGAAAAAAGCCCTATAGTCAATGTCTTAAGGCTTTTTAGTATTAAAAAAGAATATCCCGTACAACTATTTTCTTCTCGCACTAGTGTGTATCCCTAGTGGAATGTTTTTTATTAAATATTATATTTTTTCAATTTTTCAAAAAACGTTAAAAATATTTTTTATAAACTTGTAAAAAATTGTTATATAACTTTATTATGTTTCTTTATATTGTTGAAACCAAATACAAAATATGGTATAAAACTTATTGTGTTTTTACACATATTGGAGAAGTACCCAAGTGGCTGAAGGGTCTGGCTTCGAACACCAGTAGGTCGATAGCATCGGCGCGAGGGTTCAAATCCCTCCTTCTCCGTTACTTATGTCATATGCATTCGTGCATATGACTTTTTTATTTCTTCAATCTTTATTTCTTCAATCTTTATTTCTTCAATCTTGTTTTTTAAAATCTCTATTTCTTTTTTGTTTTTATTTATGCTATACTTACTCCCATGAACAGATATAATTCACTAAACAGTTATTTAAAAAATCAATATGGTTGCAAAGTATACAAATTAAGTCTTTCTTCAGGTTTGTCCTGCCCCAACAGGGATGGCTCATTAAGTGATATGGGATGTATTTTTTGCAGTAATGGTGGTTCCGGAGAGTTTGCCACATCATGCAATTACTCTATTACTGAGCAGATTGAAATGGCAAAAGAAAGAGTTTCTACAAAAATAAAAAATGGAAAGTATATTGCATATTTTCAGTCTTTTACCAACACTTACGGCAACGTAGACTATCTTGAAAAGATTTTTACCGAAGCCATCAATTACCCAGATATTGTGTGTTTATCCATTGGTACAAGACCTGATTGTCTTCCTGATGATGTTATAGATTTATTGAACAGATTAAATAAAATAAAGCCTGTATGGATTGAGCTTGGTCTTCAGACAATTCATGAAGATACAGCAACATATATAAATCGTGGATATACATTGAATATATTTGATGATGCAGTATCTAAATTAAATGCCATTGGAGTGGAGGTAATTGTACATTTAATTTTAGGACTTCCTTATGAAACTGAGTCAGATATTTTGGAAAGTGTTTCGTATGTTTGTAACAAGTCTATATCAGGCATCAAGCTACAACTTCTTCACATATTAAAAAATACTCCTTTAGAAAAGGAGTATTTTTTAAATAAATTTCATGTATTTTCTCTTGAAGAGTATACCACTCTTCTTGGTAAATGCATATGTACAATTCCTAAAAATATTGTAATTCACAGAATAACCGGTGACGGTCCAAAATCTCTTCTTATTGCTCCACAGTGGAGTGCTGATAAAAAGAGAGTTCTAAACTATATAAACAAATATTTTAATGATATGGATATTATCCAAGGTAAATACCTTTAACAGAAAGCACTTAGTTTGTTTCTTCAGTAGCAACCTGAGTGCTTTCTATTTGTATTTGAGTTTCTGTAGGAGTGGAATCTGTTGTCTCCTCTACTAATGTTTCCTGTGTTTCCATTTCTGTTGTTTCTTCTGTCATTGAAACACTTTCCTGAACATCTGAAACAGATTCAGTTTCACCGCCATTAGTTACCGGTTCTGTATTAAAATCTTCATCCGAAATTTCAACTGTATCAATTACAATATTTTTGTTGTGTTCAGCCTTATCAACTAAAGTGCTGATTTTACTTTGACATAATGTACTGATTTTTTCATTATCTTCTTTTGAAATTTCAATACAAAGGTTAGCTTTTCCAAGAGAAACATCATTCTTTCTTGCAACCTTTTTTATTTTTTTAGTAACTTTAACGTTTTGGTATACTGCCTTACACTTTAACTTACGAATTTTAATTGCTTCGTTTGTTTCTGTTTTAATTTGTGCAAGTTTTTCACTATCAAGTTTCTTTGCTTCCTCTTTGTTGTCTGATGACTTATTTATTGCTGAAACAAGCATTACATTCTTCTTATTTTTCTTTAAATAACCTTCTTTTCGAAGATTCTTTACAACAAGATTAATTGCTTTTTCATATCCGTCATTATCCTGCATTTCACTTAGCGTGTAGTTGGCAATCGCTTTTCCTTCTTTGTTGCCACCTTTAATCTTCTTAACACTTCCATCGTCATTTACATCAATTGTGATGCTTGGATTTACATCAATTACAATTGAAAATGCCAACTGTTTTTGATTTCCACCAAAATTAAATAATGGTTGCATAATCATAATTAATGCCACGAAACATGCTGCTACTAATGTTGCTATAGCAGGTACTTTAAAATAATGAATAACATTACTTTTCTCTTTAAATAAAGGTCTGTCTTTTCCAAATAATTCCTTTTCACTCTTTATAGGTTCAATTGGAGTATCTAATATCTTTTGTAACATATCAGGAGCCATTTCTTCCAGTTCCTTATTAAGTTTTTCTCTAATATCTTTTTCCTGCATAATGACCTCCTTTCTAATAATCCACAAGACAATTCTTCAATTTCTTAAGCGACCGGTTATATTTCGATAACACCGTCGATAAAGATAAACCTACGAGTTCTGCAATCTCTCTATGCTTCAAGCCATCAATCATATGTAAGGTAACAATGGTTCGCTCCTCTTCTCCCAAAATGTTAAATATATGTTCTATTAACATTTTGTCTTCTACATTTTTCATTTGCGGGCTTTGTTTTTCCATGCCCTCTGAAACGTAGTTTTCAACTTCGTCGTAATCTACACTGTTATTCTTTTTATTTTTTCTAACAAAATCTAAATATTGATTTTTTGCTATGGCACACATCCAAGTCATTGGTGTACCCTGTTTTTTATATAAGTGACTACCATTTCTAATTCTTATATATGTATTTTGAAGCAAATCCTCCGCGTCCTCTTTATTCCTTGTTAGTGATAAGAGAAAACCAAACAATTCCTTGTAACTGGCATAATACAATTCTGTGAATGCCTGGTCATCGCCTTTTGAAATAGCTTCAAACCAATCTTCGTTTATGGCATCATTACCATACTGTTTTTTATTTTCATCCATACTTCCATTCCTACTTTTTTTGTTTTCCTATACAATAGTACAATTTAAAGTTTATTAAGTCAAACATATATTAAACGTAGAAATTTGCTGTAATCTTTTGATTTACCTGTAATTTCATTGTTTTCGAAAACAAACTGAGTTTTTTTCATACCCTTTTCTTTTTTGTTGTTCAATTGTTATACGAAGGCTATTTCTTTTTTATTGCATTAAATTTAATTTTTTATTATAATTTTTTGGAACTTGATTTTTTATGTGTTGGAGAAAAGAAATGGAACAGACTTTTATGAAAACAAAACCAATTTTTCCGTTGGTTTTATCCATGGCATTACCAATGACAATCTCAATGCTGGTAAATGCCTTATATAATATTGTAGACAGTTATTTTGTTGCGCAAATAAGTGAAGATGCAATGACTGCCCTGTCATTAGTTTACCCAATCCAAAACATTGTAACATCTGTTACTGTAGGATTTGGAATAGGTATTAACGTCCTTGTTGCTTTTTACTTAGGGGCAAAAAATCAAAAAGCAGCAAACAACGTAACTACTTTAGGATTATTATGCAATATTTTTCATGGAATACTATTAACAATTATTTGTATTTCCACAATTAAATTGTATCTTGGACTATTTACAGACAATGCAAATGTAATTTCCAATGGCTTAACATATTCTTATATTGTTTTTGCTTTTTCAATTCCAATAGCAATTTCCATTAGTTTTGAAAAAATATTTCAGGCTGTTGGTCAAATGAAAGTTTCCATGATATGCATGATTTTAGGCTGTGTTACCAATATAATCCTTGACCCTATATTAATTTTCGGCTTAGGTATTTTTCCAAAACTTGGTATTAAAGGTGCGGCAATTGCCACTGTAATCGGACAGGTAGCAACTTTACTTGGGTATATTCTTTTTTATATATTTAGACCAATTCCTGTTAAAGTTTCGGTGAAAGATTTAAAATTTAATAAGAATTTAGTTAAGAAGCTATACTCAATAGGTTTTCCTGCTACTTTAAACATGGCTTTACCTTCATTACAGGTATCAGTTTTAAACAGTATTCTCTCTGTTTATTCAGAAGGCTATGTGCTAGTGCTTGGTGCCTACTATAAATTACAGACGTTTTTGTATTTAACTGCAAATGGAGTTGTGCAGGGCATGAGACCGTTAATTTCATATAATTACGGTGCCGAAGAATATACAAGAGTTAAGAAAATATTCAAAACTGCTCTTTCAATTATATTGACAGTAATGGCACTTGGAACAGTTCTTTGTTTATTAATTCCAGGAAAATTAATTGGTTTGTTTACTGCTAATCCCGATACAATTTCAATTGGACTTACTGCCTTAAGAATAATTAGTATTGGCTTTATTATTTCCTCTGTATCAATTACTGTATCAGGAAGTCTTGAAGCTTTAGGTAAGGGATTTTCTTCTTTGATAATCTCAATGTTACGATATATTTTCGTAATGCTTGGCTTTGCTTTTATTTTGAATCTGTTGATAGGTTCAACCGGTGTATGGCACAGTTTTTGGATTACTGAGTTTATAACTGCATTTGTAACATTTATTTTATACAAGAAACAAATAAACTGCTAAAAAGATTATGAAAAATAAACCAGCCTTCATTTTGCCAAATTATGTTATGACTATTGAAGGCTGGTTTATTTTGTTTTAGTCATTTTTTGTTCTAATTAATCTAGTCCTCTGGTTTGATTTCCGTAGGTATATCAATACATTCAGGATTCTTCACTGTTCCCTTTGCCCATGCACTACCCACATCACATCTTCCATGATGATGAACTTCCTTTATCTCACCATCAGCAAAAGCATCTGTAGCTGTTACGTTAATTCGGCTTGTTCCTGCTTCCACCTTACCATCTAACATTTTCATAAGGTTTTCTATATCTTTTTCACTTGCCATAATCATTTCTCCTTTCAGTCGGCGGCATTTCGTCGAAAAAATTCCTAGAAAATGAACTTCGTTCATTTTGTTTTCTCCTATTATAACTTTTTTAGTTTTTTTAAGCAATTGTTTGTTTCTTACGGCTTACAATATTTGTGGCGACAGTAAACAAGATACTAAAGCCAAAAACTACTGCTCCATTAATTAGTAATGGTTTAATAGCAGTGAAATTAAATCTTTCCATACCTTTTATTAATTCATTATTTGCAACGAAATAATACGTTGGTAAAACGTGTGCTATTTTTATAACATAATCAGGCATATACTCTACCGGCACAAAACATCCACATAAGAACGATGAACCTAGCGCCACCACATTTACAATTCCGCCTATGGCATTTTTATTTTGAGTAATATTTCCAATAAAAAATCCTATGGTTAAACTGCAAATTGAAAACATAAGGGCATTTAAAATGTAAGCTAAGCCATTGGTACTTATAAGCAAATCTTTAAATAAAATTCCACTAAGTACCATGTAGAAAATCCACATTACCAGAATCAGAATACCATTAGTAAGTAAAACAATTCTGTTAAACTTTTTGTAATTGTAGCTACTGATTATTGTTCTTTTTCTTACATTATTTTCTTTTACACTTGCTAAAATCATACTTATGCAGTATACGCAACCTGCCAAAAGAGCATAATTTAAGAAATTGAAATATCTTGTCATACTGCTTAACTTTGATGTATCCAGAGAAGTCTTTAATTCTACTTTTACCTCATCATTTACCACTTTGTTTACTTTACTTATAAGTTCTTCTCCCGTGTAATAATCTTTATATACGTTTATCATTTTTATGTATTTTTCTACCAGCATTTTGGTATATGAGGAATATTGGTCTTTTGTAGACTTATATTCTAATGTGGGCATCTTACCCTCCATTAAATCCTTTCCAAAATTCTTCGGTATGTAAATAATAAAATTAACATCTCGATAAAAAAGTGCATCATCCACCTTTTCTTCATTGTTAATATCAATGTCTTTTATTTCTGAATGTTTGCTTATATAATCTGTAAATCCTTTTGTTATCGCATTATCTCCATCTTTATTTACAATTAACACGTCCGGTTTTGAGTCCTCAAAATCAACTGCATTACTGCCTGATGTTTGGTTTAAAACCGTAATTGAAATAAGTATTGCTGTATAAAGAATCAACATTCCTTTTTTCTTGTTTAATATTTTTAATATTGTTTTAAAGACTGTCATACTTTTCCCTCCTTAAACTTACGAAAGAAATTATCAAACAGACTGCAATAAATATTAATAAATAGAAAACATCCCTAAAATATCTGTTTAATGTATCGTAATAATACAATGAGTAAAAACCATCTGTTATTAAATTGTTAGGATTAACAAGATTAACTATTGGGGCGTTTTTATCGATTTCATATTTAAGAGCTACACCCATCATGTCCGACAAAACAGAGAAAAACATTGTTACAGCTATTGTTATACCTACTTTGGCGTTTTCAGACACCTTTAACACAGATGCAATAAGCACACCTAATGATATACCTGCCAAATCACCAATTAATGTAAGTAAAAGAACCAATGGCAGATTACCGCCGAAATCAACTTTAATAACAAATTTCAAAAATGTCATCAAAATTGCTATTCCAACAAGGCTTACTATATATGAGCCAACTGCCGAACTTAGCACGATTATACTTTTTCTGTTAGGCGATACTGAAATTCTTTTTCCTTTGCTACTCATATTTGCTAAACAAGTGTTAATTGCGGTAAGTCCAAGAGTCCCACCATACAAACATGCCATAGCTATTAAAGTATAAAATTCAATTTGCATATAACCTAAATTTGCACTTGATTTGTCCATTAATTTAACATGTGTGTCATTAATTTTTAGCAAATTTTCTTTGGCAATTTTTTCTCCATCAAAAGATGTATTTCCTTTTGCAATTTGTGTTTCTATATTTTTCTTGCACAATTCTTCAATAACACTTTTGTTTTGTTTAACTTCTGTTACAACAAATTTAAGCAAAGTTTCGTATGTACCATTTTCTTTTACCACAACATTAGGTTCATTATTTTTAAATTGAATATAACCTTCAATTTCTGAGTCATCTAAAAGAGAATCCGCTTTTTTCTTTGTAACATATTTAATATTAAACAATTGATTCTTACTGTCTTTATCAGATAACTCTTTCAAGGTTTCCTTATAAATTATCTGTTTTTCAAAATGACTGTCATTAACAACAGCAATGTCAAATACCTTTAACTGCTCATCCTTTTCAATATTTGAAAACGCCATATTAAAGAAGATTCCTAAAATAATAGGAAAAGCAAAGGTCCAAAATATTAATATTTTATTTTTGAACAATGTTTGTATTGTATACTTCAAATTATGAATAAACATTAGTCCCTTAATTCCTTTCCTGTTAATTTCAAAAATACATCATTTAATGTAGGGCCTACACGCTCTATTTTTTCTTCAATGTTAGCCTGCTGTTTTAGCTCTTCGCTTGTTCCCTGAGCTATTATTTTTCCTTTATCTAAAATAATAATTCTGTCACAAAGAATTTCTACTTCTTCCATGTAATGAGTTGTGTAAACAATTGTTGCCCCATTGTCCCTTAACTTTTTTATGCCATCTAAAATGTTGTTTCTACTTTGAGGATCAACTGCAACTGTTGGCTCATCTAAAAAAATTAATTTTGGCTTATGAGCTATTCCACAAGCAATATTTAATCTCCTTAAAAGACCACCTGACAATTGTTTAGGTAAAAACTTTTTAAATTCACCAAGACCTACTAACTCAATGGCTTCTTCTACATACTGCTTTCTGATTTTCTTATCCTGAATATATAAGCCACAGAAATAGTTTATGTTGTCATATACATTTAATTCATCAAAAACAGCAACATCCTGGAATATGACCCCTATTTTTTCCTTTATATCATAGGAATCAGGTTTCATTTCCTCTCCGAAAATTTTAATTGTGCCTTTTTGATATTTAAGCAATGACAAAATTGAGTTAATGCAGGTACTTTTACCACTTCCATTAGGACCAAGTAAACCTAAAATTTCTCCTTTATACACATCCAAAGACAAGTCATCAATTGCCAACTTATTCTTGTATTCTTTTGTTAAATTACACACTTCAATTATTTTTTTCTTATTTTTATCCATATTTTCCCTCTATCTTATATAATAAACTCTATTTTCTTTTCTCTCCGGTGTATTAGGATATTCTCCATCAACATAACCTAAAGCACAATGACCTATGCCTTCGTATTCATCTTCAATTCCAAGTGATTTAAGCAATTCCATTCCCCACTGTGTTTCAAATTCTTCTTTTGCACGATGTATCCAGCAACTTCCGATACCTAAATCATGTGCTGCAAGCATTAGATTACCCATAACCAAACTTCCATCATAAATTCCTGTAGGCCAGTCTTTCTTTGCCAAAACAATTAACATTGCAGGTGCACCATAAAAAGGATCAAAACCTTCTTCCCAACCGCCAATTTTTCTATTCATTTCAGCAATTTCATCTCTAAGTTCTTTTTTAGTTACCTGAATAATTATTGTATTTTGTGTGCCTTTTCCACTAGCTGCATATAAACCGGCTTCTATAATCTTATCAAGTACATCCTGTGGAACCATTTCACTTTTGTACTTACGAATACTTCTTCTTTCCTTCATTTCTTTTAATACTTCACTCATATTGCTACTCCTTTCAATCTTCTTAATTTCAAATTATTAAAACCTGCCTACATTGGTGTTCTCACTTCAATTAAATTTCCGTCTAAATCATAAAACCTTACCATCTTTTGTCCCCAGTTAAAAGTTGTAAGTTCATTTACAAACTTAATGTTAGGATATTTTTGTTTTAAATTATCCACAAAATTTTCTATATTAGTTTCTTCAAAATATAGTTCACTTGCATTATTTTGCAAAATCACATCACCATTCAAAGCTTCTTTCCAAATATTTATATCCTGAAGAACAAGACCTTCGGTTAAAATTATATTTCCGTCTGTGTCTAAAATAACATCTAAACCAAATAAGTCATGATAAAACTTTTTAGATTCTTCTATATCGCTTACTGTGATTAATACGTTTTTTAATTTCATAGGTATTCTCCTTTTCGTATAAATAATATTATACGTTATTTAGAGGATATATGGAATGGAAAAAGAGAGTTTTCTTTCAACGCGAACTCCTTTCTTATAGAAAATATATTTTTCTGTGAAAAATTATATTTTCTATAAGCGACGTTGCATTAGCTCAAATGCCCGCCTACAAAACAAGAACCACACGCATCTCTTTGTGCTAGCACAAGCGATGTCACGCGAACGCTTTCTTATAGAAAATATATTTTTCTGTGAAAAATTATATTTTCTATAAGCGGCGTGCATTCCTTAAATGCACGCCTATAAATCAAAAACAACACACAGTCTCTTGTGCTAGCACAAGCCTGTGTGTTGTTTTTGATTTATAATCGTTCGCTTAAAAATTGCTAACGGATTAGTTGTTGATTAATTTGCCGCTTTCGTCATTCCAACTGTAAAGTTTTCTGATTAAATGCACGCCTATAAATCAAAAACAACACACAGTCTCTTGTGCTAGCACAATTGATGTCACGCGAACGCTTTCTTATAGAAAATATATTTTTCTATGAAAAATTATATTTTCTATAAGCGGCGTGCATTCCTTAAATGCACGCCTATAAATCAAAAACAACACACAGTCTCTTGTGCTAGCACAA
>NZ_QUDZ01000004.1:0-987 GCF_003477765.1 Eubacterium sp. AF34-35BH | reverse complement strand
TTAGTTGTTGATTAATTTGCCGCTTTCGTCATTCCAACTGTAAAGTTTTCTGATTTCTTCTCCAACTTTTTCTGATGGATGTTCTGAAGCTAACTTTCTCATTGCCTTGAAGTGTACCTGACGGCCTGCTGGTGACATGTCAAGTAAGAATTCTTTTGCAAATGTTCCGTCCTGAATGTCTGAAAGAACTTTCTTCATTGCTTTCTTTGTATCTTCTGTTACAATCTTTGGTCCTGTTATGTAATCACCGTATTCTGCTGTGTTTGAGATTGAGTATCTCATTCCTGCGAATCCTGACTGGTAAATTAAGTCTACGATTAATTTCATTTCATGGATACATTCGAAGTATGCGTTTCTTGGATCATATCCTGCTTCACATAATGTTTCGAATCCTGCCTGCATTAATGCACATACACCACCACAAAGTACAGCCTGTTCTCCGAATAAGTCTGTTTCTGTTTCTGTTCTGAATGTTGTTTCAAGTACTCCGGCTCTTGCTCCGCCAATTCCTAATGCGTATGCTAATGCCATGTCTAATGCCTTACCTGTTGCATCCTGTTCTACTGCTACTAAACAAGGTGTTCCTTTTCCTTCCTGATATTCTGAACGTACTGTATGACCAGGTGCCTTTGGTGCTACCATTGTTACGTCTACATCCTTTGGTGGATTGATGCATCCAAAGTGAATGTTAAATCCATGTGCGAACATTAACATATTTCCTGCTTCAAGGTTTGGTTCAATGTCCTTCTTGTACATGTCTGCCTGTAATTCGTCATTTATAAGTATCATTATAATGTCTGCCTGCTTTGCAGCTTCTGCAGCTGTGTATACCTTAAATCCCTGCTTTTCTGCCTTTGCCCATGACTTACTTCCTTCATATAATCCGATGATTACGTCACATCCTGATTCTTTTAAGTTTAATGCATGTGCATGTCCCTGGCTACCATAACCGATGATTGCAATCTTCTTTCCATCTAATAATGATAA